>NZ_JBWYIQ010000033.1:0-28638 GCF_056779795.1 Acinetobacter sp. ANC_7682
CGGAATTAGGTCGACCACTTACCCAAGTTACGCCTTAAATTTGGCTCAATTAGGGGCGCTTTGCATTTCAAATCTTTGTGCAACAAAGCCTTTTTTTGTTAATCATTTATGACACAAATTTAGCTCACATTATGTGAGCTTTTTTTTCTTTATTAATTTTAAAAGTTTAATTATCCTATTCAAAAGAATAAGGATTTCTTATGAACATAAAAAAAGCTTTCCTAAAGGCTATTACGCTTCTTTTATTTTTATCAATTCTTTACTACTTCTTTTATGCATTGAATGAAAACAAGTTATCGCACTATTGTGATAACTATATTTGTCTTGAAATCTTATCTTTAGCTGAATTTCTTGGGATAATCACAGCTTGGATCAGCCTATATTTCGTACTGAAGTCCCTAGAATCATGGAAAGATGCCTATAAATTCCATAGAACAATTGAAACTTTATCCAAGTTTGAAGAACTCAAGATTATTTCAAATCAATATCACACCATCTTATACCAATTAAAAAACTCACTCATCCGCGCTAAAGGTTATGAATTACACAGCTCATTTGATTTAGAAGAGCAAAAATACGAAGATAAATTCAATAATCTGTATTACTACGACAAATTAATAAATCTTCAACAGTGGCTTAATCAAGAAAAAAATGTGAACAAGCATAAAGATTTTAAAGAAGTTTTAAGAACTTTTGAAACTGCTATAGATTCTGCTCATAGACTTGTTTCAGAAGCTCATTTAAGTGAGGTAAATTATGGTCAAAATTACGCTACAGAAACCGACATAAACAGAAGAAAAGAATCTATAAAAAAGGTTCAAATTGCTTTTGAAAAATACTCAAAAGACAAAACAATATTTGAAAAGCGTTTGGAAGTTCTAAGACGAAAACTGGAGTTATGAAAAACCCATAGCTAAGCATGGGTTTTTCATGAACTTTATAGTCTAAGCAAATTAAGCTTTAAGCCATTTCTCAACTTTAGATTGATCGGAAACCTTAAGATCTACTTCAGTGAGTTCACTACCACCCGATTGAACTTCAAATTGCATTAATTCATCACGACGGAAAGCATGCACATTAAAAGTACCTTCCAATTTTGCATACTTGTCGAGTTGTTTAGTGGTCGCCTTCAAACCATCAACTGCGATGATAATATCATGAGCAGAAAGCCCAGCTTTAACACCAGCGCCATCACGACGAGCAGACTGAATTAATACACCTTCAGGTTTATCTACAAGTTTTAAACCAAATGGTAAAGATTTATCATGCTTTAAAACATAGTCTAAGCCAAATTCAGGGAACAATTGATCAAGCGGTAACTCATCCGTGGTATTAATCAAATGATTAATTTGTTCAGACCAATCATCACCTGTTAATTCCTGACATAATTCATAGATGGTACGTTCATGAACCTGTATACCCTTTTGCGCATTTTCATACAGCTTACGCATCAATGCATCAAGACTTGAACCTCTTAAACGTAAACCTAAATCTAGACACAGCGCTACTAAGCAACCCTTGTTATAGTAACTTGTGCCAGCATTGTTAGAGTTTTCGTCTTGACGATAGAATTTGACCCATGCATCAAAACTTGACTCTGCAACAGTTTGAACAAAACGACCTGGATTTTGCAAATAACGATCGATCTGCGCCTTTAACAACTTCAAGTAAGATTCCTGAGAAATCACACCACTACGCAGTAGAATCAAATCATCATAGTAGGACGTAAAGCCTTCAAAAATCCATAACAAAGAGGTATAGCCCTCTTTGTCTAAATCATAATTCACAAAATTTTCAGGGCGAATAAATTTCACCAACCATGAATGAAAATATTCATGGCTACACAACCCTAAGAAACGCTGATAATCAGCGGAAGGTTCAACAGGCTCATTGGACTTAGGTAGATCATCACGTGGAGAAATCAAACTGGTTGAGTTCGGGTGCTCTAAACCACCATAACTGTTACCCGTCGCGATGGTCATAAAAGTGTAGTTTTCAAAAGGTGCTGAACCAAACATGGATATTTCTGTCGCACAGATTTTCTCAATATCTTGTTTCATACGTTCGACATTCATCACATGTTTGCCAGAAACCACAAACTCATGTGGTATACCATTTGCTTCAAAAGCAAAACGAGTTTGATCTGCAAGTTCAAATGGTGCATCAATCAATTCAGCGTAGTTTTTTGCCTTAAGCGTATAGCGACCACGCACTAAACTTTTAGATGCCAATCCTGTAGCGAGTTGGAAATGTTTCAATTCATCTGGCAAAAATAACTCAACTTCTACCGCTTTATCTTCTTGTCCTTCTAAACCTAAACACGCACAAGCAGGATTCACATATAAGCGTGTTTCATCAACATAAGCACCACGTACTGAGAGGTCGTATGCATAGACGTCGTACTCAACCGTAATCAGCTCAAAATCAGTATTAAATAACTGCCACTTATTTTTTTCATTTTTACGTATCTTGAGTATTCGACCATCCTCATCATAAGCACGAACAGACTCAATATGCTTAGAAAACTCTCGAATGAGATAACTTCCAGGAATCCAAGTTGGCAAGCTCAATACTTGAGTTGGTTGAGCAACGAAACGAACAGTAACGTGAATGAGATGCTGACGAAAGTCGTCAAATTCGATCTGATAATGCAACATAATGTCTTAATTGAGAAACTATAGAACCAACTTGTATTTAGATTAGCATTTTTTTACTTGGAGTTGCGCGATTCGTATTAATTGTCTACAAATCTGACTAGAGTTTCAGAAAAAAAAGGCATAGCATGCGGTGTGCTTGATGATCTATGCCATTGGATTGGCTTATATAGGTAAACCCGTTGAAACTTTACTCCGCTCTACTCGTATTTTTTAGTTTTTTTATAGTAAATATCACACATGCTTCTTTATTCGAAGTTGCACCAGAAAGTTTAGAAGCTGAAGCATGGACTGTCTTAGATCCACAATCAGGTCAAGTCATTACTGAACACAATAGCCATGTCAAACGTGCACCAGCTTCGTTAACCAAAATGATGGTGGCTTACATCGCGCTGAAAGACATTCAAGCGGGTAAAATTAGCAAAAATGAAGTTATTACTGCCACACCAGTTGTCAATGTAGTTCAATGGGATGAGTCTCAGATGTATCTGAAGCCGACTCAACAAATTACGATTGATCAGCTTTTCGCAGGCTTAATTATCATGTCTGCCAACGATGCTGCTGTCACATTGGCTGAACGAATTTCAGGATCAGTGCCTGCATTTGTTCAACGCATGAATCAAGAAGCCAAAGCGCTTGGCATGAAAGATACAAACTTTGCCAATCCAGCGGGCATTACAATGGACATGCACTATTCAACAGCGCATGATTTAGCCGTGCTCGCACAAGCGCTCACCAATGAAACACCCAATTACCTTGATTACTCGAAACAGCAAAGCTTTACTTACAATCAGCATTTTCACCGTGCAACGAATATCTTACTAAAACAAGATGCCACTGTTGATGGTTTGAAAACAGGGTTTACTCGTGCTGCAGGCTATAATCTTGCACTCACTGCGAATCGACCAACTCAACAATTTGACCTCAATCAAAGAAGACTTATTGTTGTGGTACTCGGTGCTCAAAGTGGCTTCAAACGCGCTGAAATCGCACATCAACTTTTAAACCTATCCTATGCTTATACACGCAATGAAATTGCAATTAAAAATAAGCAACTGATTGCTGAACTCCCTGTAGTCGCATCTACCTTAAAAATGTTCAGAGTCGAAACTAAAAAGCCAAGTATCGTGACGACCTCTTTGTATAACGCGAATCAAATGATTGATATGCGTAATTTTGACAATCAAACTCATCGTTTGATTCAAACAGATGCGTTTGGATTCACTTCAGCTCTTGAGCCTTTACAGCAAACTCAAACGCATATGAACGTCGAGCTACTAACACAATCATTAACCGCACCAATCGCGCAAATTCAACAGTTGGCACGTATTCATATCTATCAAAATAATCGACTCATTCAAACGGTATTGATTGAAGATGAACTTCAAATTGATGAAGCATCATGGTTTGAAAGTATTTTGAATTGGTTTAAACAATTATTTAGTTTTGGAACTAGCAGTACAAGTCAACCAAAAATCTATCCTTTAAACTGATTGCAGTTTTTTATTGTAAATCTGTAACTTGTAATACAAAAAGAACAATTCTTTTAAAAAAGAGATGGCATATTAACCCCATCTCTTTTTTATTTATGACGCTATAAAAATAGGAATATTAAATGTCAAATCTTCATCATATTGTCATTGTGGGTGGTGGTGCTGGTGGCTTAGAACTAGCAACACAACTGGGTGACACGCTGGGCAAATCGAAAAAAGCAAAAATTACATTAGTTGACCAAAAGCTTACACATATTTGGAAACCACTTTTACATGAAATTGCAACAGGTACGTTAAGCCCTAGTGATGAAGAAACAAACTATTTTGGTCATGCTGCGAAGCATCATTATGAGTTTGTATTGGGTAAATTCGAACAATTAGATCGTGCAGCCAAGACCATTCAATTGCTCAAACCTGTTGCATCGACCTATGACCAATCTACTGATCATTTAACGCTAAGTTATGACACTCTTATTCTGGCGGTTGGTTCGGTTTCCAATGATTTCAATACTTCAGGTGTGCAAGAACATTGTCACTATTTAGATAATCCGAAACAGGCTGAACAGTTCCAGCAGCATCTACTTCATCTTTATATCGAAGCTCAAAATAATAATGACCATCGTGAGCTGCATATTGGCATTATAGGTGCAGGTGCAACTGGCGTTGAGCTTGCAGCGGAATTAGTTCAAGCCAAACAAAACTTCTTTAAATACGGTCTTAATAAAATTGACCCTAAAAACGTCAAAATTTCACTAATTGAAGGTGCGGATCGTATTCTACCGGCTCTTTCTGAAAAAATGTCAGACCACAGCACTAAGCAGCTTAAGCGCATGAATGTGGATATTTTAACGTCTAAGCGTGTCGAAAAAGTGGATGCTGATCAAATTTACTTTAATGATGGAAGTTCAATTCCAGCACAATTAAAAGTTTGGGCTGCAGGCATTAAAACTCCAGCAGTGATTCAAAAGCTAGAAGGCTTCGAAAAAGATCGTATGGGTCGCTTACACGTATTTGCGACACTCCAAACAAAAGCAGATCCGAATGTTTTTGCTTTCGGTGATTGCGCGTACTGTATTTTAGATGCCCGTGAAACAGCTTTAGGGCCGCGTGCACAAGTTGCAAGTCAACAGGCTGCTTTCCTCGTTGATGCAATGAAAGCGCGTATTTCAGGAAAATCACAACCGATGTTCAATTTTTCCGACAAAGGTTCACTTGTGTCTTTAAGTGAGAATAAAGCAGTCGGTGAATTACTTGGTCAAGTCAATGTTCAAGGATTTGTGGCGAAGTCGATGTATGTATCGCTTTATCGACTGCATCAAGCCACGATTTATGGTTATGCACAGGCAGGGTTACTCACAGCCAAAGATTTTGTGACCAGAAAAATAGCACCTAAAATCAAATTGCATTGAAAAATCTAAAAGACGCCCCAATGTAATATTTAAGCGTTATAAATTATCGAAACTGCATATTTTTTAGAAAATTGTCTACAAAAATTGGTTTTCACTTTATGATGTACCCTTAAAATATTTGAATGGATCATTAACATGACAGTTATTGCAAATGACCTTGTGGTTTTATTTAACTATAAATTGACTAATGCAGAGGGTGAAACTCTCGATCAATCTCAAGGTGAACCACTTGCATATTTGCAAGGCGCTGGCAACATTATCCCTGGCTTAGAAAAAGCAATGTTAGGTAAAACGACTGGTGACAAATTCACAGTAACGATTCCTGCTGCTGAAGCTTATGGTGAGTACAACACTGATTTAGTTCAAGAAGTACCTAAACAAATGTTCCAAGGCGTAGACAACATCGAAGCTGGTATGCAATTCCAAGCGCAAACTGATGATGGCGTTCAAATTGTGACTGTTAAAGCTGTTGAAGGCGAAAACGTAATCGTTGATGCTAACTTCCCGCTTGCTGGTCAAGACTTAACATTTGATGTTGAAATCGTTGAAATCCGTGAAGCAACTCAAGAAGAGTTAGATCACGGTCACGTTCACGGTGTAGGTGGTCACCACCACTAAGATCTACGGATTTTAGGACAAAAAGGTGAAGCTTCTGCTTCGCCTTTTTTTATGCAAAAAATTACAATGCTTAACGATTTAAATGATTCAAATTCTTATAATTTCCTGAGGCTATTTTGATATTAATCATATGAATCTCATTTGGTTTCGTCAGGATTTAAGAGTTAGGGATAACACGGCGTTAATGGAGGCAAACCGGCATGGGAATACTTGTGCAGTGGTGATACTTTCGCCTGAACAATGGAAATTGCATGATGATGCAGTTATTAAAATTGACTTTTATCTTCGCCAACTTAAATCACTTGAAAGTGAGTTAAAGCAATTCAATATCCCACTTGTAGTGGAAATCGTTCCCCAATGGGATGATGTACCAGCTAGATTATTAACTTTCGCAAATAAATATCAAATTACTGCGATACACGCCAACATTGAAATCGGCGTGAATGAGTTACATCGTGATGCACAAGTGCAGACCTTATTAGAATCGCATCAAGTAACTGTCGAGTATTATCATGACCGCACAATTTTCCCACTTGAATCAATTCGTAATAAGGCGCACCAGCCTTATCAAGTTTTTGGTGCTTATAAACGTGCATGCTATGAAATCTTGAATATCTCTGTTCCTCAACCACTCCCTGTACCTAAAGTACAGCCTCATGAGCTTATACAACGCTTTCATACCTCCAAAATTCCATCGATACATGATTTTTATCCTGATGCTCAGATTAAATATCAATGGCCTGTTGGAGAGTCATTTGCACTACAAATGCTCGAGAAATTTGTTGATGAGAATTTAGAGACGTACAAACAACAACGCGACTTTCCAAACATTGATGCAACCAGTCAATTATCACCGTATTTAAATCTAGGAATTATTTCGATTCGACAATGTTTAGCTGCAATTTTTAGTCGCTCAAATGGCAATTTTCATCTCTACTCTGATGGTCAAAAAACTTGGTTAGATGAGTTATTATGGCGAGAATTTTATCATCATATCCTGTTTGACTTTCCAAGATTATCGAAATATCAACCATTCAATTTAAACACGTCTAATGTGCCATGGCGTGACGCACCCGATGAATTAAATGCTTGGAAGTTTGGACAAACTGGGATTCCAATTGTGGACGCTGGAATCCGTCAAATGCTTGAAACAGGATGGATGCACAATCGTGTCAGAATGATTGTCGCCATGTTCCTTAGTAAGAATTTGCTCATCGACTGGCGTAAAGGCGAACAATGGTTTATGCAACATTTGATAGATGGGGATTTAGCGGCAAATAATGGTGGCTGGCAATGGTGTGCTTCAACAGGTACAGATGCTGTACCTTATTTCCATATTTTCAACCCCATTAGTCAATCACAAAAATTTGATAGTCAAGGTAATTATATTCGCAAATGGGTACCTGAATTAGCTCATCTTGATGCGAAAATCATTCATGAGCCTTATGCTAAAAATCCGAATCTTAAACTCAATTATCCAAAACCTATTGTTGATTTAAAGATGAGTCGACAGCGCGCATTAGCTGCTTTCAAATCAGCCTAACGAATGCTCGTTCTAAATTTTGTTTGGCTTGATTTTCTAAAGTGTCATGAAAATATGCTGTTTTATAAATGGATTCCATTTGATAAAAGCTATTAAGAACTTCATTTCGTTTTAATGTATAAATTTCAGAGGGTACCCAACTGAATTCTTGATGAATTTGCTGCTGATATTCTTCAAAACGTTTGGCGTTTGAACCGAGAATTGCAAGATCAATATCAAGTAAATAGTTAAGATCCGAATCAGATGCACAACGATGCTCTTTGGTCGCTAATATCCACTGATAAATTTTCTCACATCTCCTCATCTCCATGTGGGGAGATATGATATTCAGCATCAGATCAGCACTTTGTTGTTCATTATCGTGTGCCTTAGGCTCATAAATGACATCATGAAACCAAAGAGCTATAGAGACTGATAAAGGATCTTTTAAATTTGGTAGAACCAATTGTAAGTGATCCATACATTCAACGATATGCTGCACTGTGTGGTAGTGACGATGAGGCTCACTGTAATGAATTTCTAATCTATCAAGAATAGATATGGAATCCTCTGAAGATAGTTCAAGCTGTTGTGCAGTAACGGCCCAGTATCTTCTCGACTGGTTTAAATATGCATCAATCATCAGACACCTTGCCCCGCTACCGCCTATTTATTTTTAAGCAGCCTGCTCATCACGTTTAAAAACGAGCTCACCTTTCAAAGAACTTTCAGCATCGAAATAATAGCCGTCTGTATTGAATGATTTAAGATCATCCACCGTGTTAGGTTTATTTTCGATAATATAACGTGCCATCAATCCTCGCGCTTTTTTAGCATAGAAACTTATCACTTTATATTTTCCATTTTTCTGGTCTAAAAATACAGGCTTGATAATTTCTGCTTTAATTTTGCTTTCTTTCACCGATTTATAATATTCATCGGATGCGATATTGACCAATAAATCACTCTTGGCTTCTGATAAGTCTTGGTTGATCAACTGGGTAATTTCATCTCCCCAAAATTCGTAAAGATTGTGACCGCGTGAATTTGCTAATTTAGTGCCCATTTCTAAACGATAAGGCATCATCAAATCCAGTGGTCGAAGTAATCCATAGAGACCCGATAGCATTCTTAAATGGCATTGAGCATATTCTAAATCAGCTTGCGTAAGTGAATACGCATCCAGACCTGTATAAACATCGCCCTTAAAGGCAAAGATTGCTTGGCGTGAATTTGATAAATCAAAGTCTGATTGCCAATCTCTAAAGCGTTCCACGTTAAGATTCGCAATTTTTTCACTCACACTCATTAAATTGGCGATTTCTGAAGCAGACAGTTTACGACTTACGTCTATAAGCTGTTGTGAGTGGTCAAGCAATCTTGGTAAAGTATGCTCATCAGTTGGAAGTGTAGATTCATAATCTAATGTCTTAGCAGGAGAAATTAAGGCAAACATAGAAACCTGATCAAAAAACAATTAATCAAACTATAACAGTAGACTTATTTTATTTCCAATTGTGTTTTTTTTAATTATTGACGTTAAAATATACGATTCTCCTGCACGTTAATCGGTATTTTTATGTCTGAACAAATGTTCATTCAAGGCCCTGTTGGCAAAATTGAGGTTTTTGTAGATTATCCTCAGTCTGAAGTAAAAGGATTTGCGGTCGTTTGTCACCCTCACCCGCTTCAAGGTGGTACTCCTCAGCACAAAGTTCCCACTCTGCTAGCTCAAATGTTCCTTGAGCGTGGTTATATCGTTTATCGTCCAAGTTTCCGTGGATCAGGTCAAAGTGAAGGGGTTCACGATGAAGGATTCGGTGAAACAGAAGATATTTTAGAAGTCATTCGTCAAGTACGCGCGAAACACCTTACATTGCCTTTCTATGTTGGAGGCTTTAGTTTTGGTGCACATGTCATGGCGAAGGCATATCATGCACTACCTCAAGAAATTCAACCTGAACAAGTTATTCTATGTGGTTTACCAACAGCTACAGTTGCTGGTATCCGTCACTATGTTACTCCGGCAATTAAAGGTGATATTCTGTTTATTCATGGTGAGGCAGATGAAGTCACTTTATTATCCGATTTAATTGAATGGGCAAAGCCTCAACGCCATATTATTACAGTGCTACCTGGTGCTAATCACTTCTTCACAGGTTATTTGAAGCAACTTCGCGTCGCGATCACTCGCTTCCTTACGGCTTAATATAAATATTACGTGTTTCAGAAAAACCCAGTGTAGATTCTTTACATTGGGTTTGTTTTATTCCTCGTTAGGATTTCCACTCTAGCGATTGGAACGACTCGTCTTCTCTTAATGTCTGCTCTACTGCTTGCGCAAGTTGTTTAATCACACTCTGCGTCTCAATTTTTTGGAACCAATCCTGTTCCTCATCTGCATGCGCACTTATTTCACATACAAAATGTCCTTCGCCATCTGGTTGATTACAGTTCACCCCTAAAGCGATTGGGTGATCAGAGACACTGACTTCCAATTCATGCGGATTCGTATTTTGAGTGTGAAATCCATGTTGCACTAACTGTTCAGATAACAATGCTGTAACGTAAGTTTGTGCATTATCATGAGAATGACTTGAATGAGCCTTAGCGTATTTCGTTTGATCAACTAAAAATTGTAATTTTTTCATTTCCTCGTCCAAAGGCTTTTTAATTATATAGAATTAGAATAAGCAATATAAACAAAACAGCCAAGCTTTTGCTTGGCTGTTTGAAAAGAAATATACAAATCTTTGGTCGTATTATTCACTAACTTGAATAGATAAACCCGCTTGTTCAGTGAGTTGAGTAAATGTTGGGAAACTTGTTGCAACGGTTTCAGTTCCCACAATTTTAATTGCGCCTGAAGTACGCAGACCCGCAATGGAGAAACTCATGGCAATACGATGATCATGATGTGACTCAATTTCACCACCTGTAAAGATAGCAGACCAATCACCAGACTTACCTTTACCTTCAATAATAATGCCATCATCCGTAGGCGTACAATCAACACCCATTGTTTTCAATCCATCAGCCATCACTTGGATTCGATCGGACTCTTTTACACGAAGTTCAGCTGCACCAGTTAACACTGTTTGACCTTCAGCACAAGCTGCAGCAATAAATAATGCTGGGAATTCATCAATCCCTAAAGGTACTTGATCTTCAGGCATGTGGATGCCTTTCAAAGTACGAGTGCCACGAATTCGAATATCAGCGATTGGTTCACCACCTGCAATTCGTTCATTCTCGACTGAAATATCAGCCCCCATTTGCTTCAAAATTTCGATCACACCCGTACGAGTAGGGTTAATACCCACTGCCTCAAGTGTTACATCTGAATTTTCAGTAATGGCAGCACCCACCATAAAGAACGCAGCAGATGAAATATCTGAAGGCACTTGAATATTCGTGCCAACTAACTTGCCACCACCTTGCAAAGAAATACGGTTACCTTCAGTTTTCACATCATAACCAAATGCACGTAACATACGCTCAGAGTGATCACGTGTCGGTTCTGGCTCAATCACCGACGTTACACCTTCTGCCCATAAACCAGCGAGCAGAATGCCAGACTTCACTTGTGCAGAAGCCATCGGTAAATCGTAATGAATACCTTTTAGTTGCTGATTACCTGTGATCGATACTGGCGGTGTGCCACGCTCACCTGTTGTTTGAATTTGAGCACCCATTTCACGGAGTGGCTTTGCAATACGTTCCATAGGACGTTTGCTCAACGATGCATCACCAGTCATTACTGAGTCAAATTTTTGCGCAGACAACATCCCTGACAGAAGACGCATTGAAGTTCCAGAGTTACCCATATAAAGCTCACTTGCTGGAGCTTTAAGGCCATGCATTCCTACACCATGAATCGTGACTTCACCATTTTTTGGACCTTCAATATTTACACCCATATCACGGAATGCTTGAAGTGTTGCTAAGGCATCTTCACCTTCTAAGAAACCAGTAACATGGGTTGTACCTTCAGCGATCGCACCAAACATGATTGAACGGTGTGACACAGATTTGTCACCTGGCACGCTAAATTTTCCAGAAAATGATTTAGCACCCGGCAGAATAGTAAATTGCTGTGTCACAGTTTTGTTCTCCATTAAAGGTTTCTTGGCAAGCATATGGTTAAAATGTTGGCGTGCTGCTTGAGCATGTCCAAGCAATCCCATGAGTGCTTTTGAATCTTCGTTTTCAATGAGCTGTCGAATATGAGCCAATTGGTTCTCAAAGCCATCAACAGCATTCAAAATCGCTTTTTTATTGGCAAAGAATATGTCATGCCACATTTGTGGATCACTCGCCGCAATGCGAGAAAAGTCTCTGAAACCACCAGCTGCATAGCGGAAAATATCCAGATTATCTTCACGATTTGCCAGTTGCTCAACCAAATTGAATGCCATTAAATGTGGCAGATGACTTGTATGCGCAAGCACTTCATCATGCTTTTCCACATCCATACAAATTACTTCAGCTTGAGCAGCTTGCCATAACTGAATCAGTTTTTGCACTGCCCACTCTGCACTTGTTGCTAACGGCGTTAATATCACTTTGTGGTTAGCAAATAAATCTACTTTACCTGCATGAACACCAGTATGTTCAGCACCAGCTATTGGATGCCCTGGAACAAAACCTGCGGGTAACTGCTCACCAAAAACCGCAATTGCAGCCTCAACAACATTGCCTTTGGTACTGCCCACATCTGTAATTATGGTATCAGGAGTAATCACAGATTGGATCGAGTTTAATACAGATTGTGTAGCTCTCACGGGTAAAGCAAGAACAATTAAATCTGCATCAACCACTGCATCTTTGGCATCAGCATATCCGTCACTAATCAAACCTAAAGCTTTAGCATCTTCTAACGTTTGAACAGATCGCGTAGATGCCACAACATTTTCAGCAAGACCATGTGCTTGAATGACACGTGCTAAACTTGATCCAATCAATCCTAGCCCAATAAATGCAACTTTTTTAAATAAAGGTTGAGACATATCTAAGTTTCAACTCTTTTTAAAGTACCGCAATCGGGTATGAACCAAGAACACGGATTTCTTTAACCAATGGACGAATTTCTTCAACAGCCGCACGTACGTTCTCTTGTTCGATATGTCCTTCTAAATCGATAAAGAATACATAAGCCCATTTTTCAGGCAATGCGGGTCTTGTTTCTATACTGGTCAAGCTAATGTTGTGTTTAGCAAACGGCGCTAAAATTTCTAATAACGCACCTGCACGGTCATGTGCAGAGATCAATAAAGAAGTTTTATCATTACCACTTTGTGGTACTTTTTCACGCCCGATAACTAAGAAGCGTGTTGTATTTTCTGGATTATCTTCAATATTGCTATGTAAGATTTCTAAATCATATAAGCTCGCAGCTGTTTCAGATGCTATTGCCGCAGAATGCCATTCATTACGGATACGGCGAGCAGCTTCAGCATTCGAACTCAAAGCCACACGTTCAACACCTGGATAATGAGCATCGAGCCAGCCACGACATTGAGCTAAAGTTTGTTGATGCGCATAGATTTGTTTAATGCTGTCTTTACGCGTATTTGAAGAAATCAAAAATTGATGATGAATACGTAATTCAACTTCACCAATCACATTTAAATGTGACGCTTTAAAACAATCAAGCGTGTGGTTAACCACGCCTTCGGATGAGTTCTCAACAGGAACTAAACCATAATGTGCACTGCCTGCTTCGACTTCACGGAACACTTCATCAATTGTAGGAAGTGGGCGCACAACCGCATCATGTCCAAAATGCTTCAGTACTGCCGAATGGGTGTAAGTTCCTACTGGACCAAGGAAAGCAATGCTTTGTGGTGCTTCTAAAGCAAGGCACGCAGACATAATTTCTCTAAACAAACGCGCCATCGTCACGTCAGATAAAGGACCTTCATTACGCTCCATCACATTACGCAAAACTTGTGCTTCACGCTCAGGACGATAAAACATTGGATTTTCTTCAGAAGCAAATTTTGCTTTTGCTACAGCTTCAGCAAGTCGTGCTCGACGGTTAATCAGTTGTTGGAGTTGTTGATCTACTGAGTCGATATCTTCGCGGATTTTAGCTAAGTCTAAAGAATTCGTCGTGTTTTGATCATCGTTGATCATTGTAATGTCGCCTTACAGAATCAGTTATGTAAACAGTATAACAATAGTTAGCTTTCAAATGTTAAGCAACCAAACTTTATGGCAATAAGACTTAAAAATATACAGTTGAAATAATCATCAATCCAATACGCGCTATAAATTAGAAAAAAGACAAGAACATTGAATAGGATAGCTTTAATCTTTTTTTTAAAATCAGTTCGTTCTATAAGTTTTAAAAATTTAAAACACATTCGAATACATCTCGCTTGTATTCATCAAGCGAGATGTAAATACGGATAAAAATTAACGTCCTAGCATGCCACGTGCTACGATTTCTTTCATGATTTCGTTGGTTCCGCCGTAGATTCGTTGAATACGTGCATCCACAAAGAAGCGTGAAATAGGATATTCAGTCATATAGCCATAGCCACCAAAGAGTTGCAGTAGGTTATCCGCTACTTTCATTTGCATATCTGTACTAAAACTTTTTAATGCAGCTGCTGTTTCAACATCCAATTTCCCTTCTTTATACAATGCTAGGTTTTGATTATAGAAAGCGGCTGTAGCCAGTTCATCGATTTTCGCTTGTGCTAAAACAAAACGAGAATTTTGGAATTGTCCAATTTTTTGACCAAAGGCCTGACGCTCTTGGACATATTGAACAGTCACATCAATTGAACCTCGAATTGCCCCTAATGCTGTCGCAGCAATCGCTGTCCGCTCACGTGGTAATTCTTGCATCAAATATGCAAATCCCTGACCCGCTTGACCTAAAAGCTGATCAGCTGGAACTTTTACATTGTCAAAAAAGAGTTCCGAAGTATCTTGGGAATGCAAACCGATTTTGTCGAGATTTGTGCCTTTTTTAAACCCTTCTAAATGAGTATCAACCAATAGAAGTGAGACGCCTTTAGCACGTGCCTGAGGATCTGTTTTAACGGCAAGCACAACCAAGTCTGCATGCTGACCATTTGAAATAAAGGTTTTAGAGCCATTCAAAACATAATGATCACCATTCAAAATGGCATTCGTACGGATGGCTTGTAAATCAGAACCAGCACCTGGCTCTGTCATTCCAATTGCCCCGACCACTTCACCAGAAACCATTTTTGGCAACCAGTATTTTTTTTGTTCTTCGTTCGCGATATGTAGAATATATGGTGCTGCAATTTCTGAGTGACATGAAATACCTGTCGATAATGCGCTATAACCTGCACGTGCCGACTCTTCAACCAACATTAAAGAATATTCTGTTGGAACACCATAACCACCATATTCTTCAGGAACATCTACGCACAAGAAGCCATTTTCACCAAGTGCATTCCACACTGAACGTGGCATTTTTCCTTCACGTTCCCACTGCTCATAATAAGGAGCAACGTGCTCACTCATAAAACGTTTGAAATTATCACGGAATAATTCTAAATCTGCATCATATGCCAACATTCTTGTGTTCCTTACACTTCATTTTTTTATAAGTTTTCATGCTATCCCGTTTTTTTCCAGTTGTCATGGACAAAAGCGCTTGAAAATTCATACAATTTGGTCAGTCTCAAAAGCTAAAAATAATGCTTGATCATTGAATTTGATATTTAGCTTTTATTCGAAGCATCATTCCACGTTACACTGTCATTAAGAACACCCAACTGCATTGATCATGAATACAAAACGTAATTTATATAAAGACTTTGAACATCCATTTGCGCAATTTGTTCGTATTCTTGGCAAAGGAAAAAATGGTGCGCGATCACTGACCTATGAAGAAGCCTATCAAGCATTTGAGATGATTTTAAAACATGAGGTATTAGACGTTCAGCTGGGTGCTTTTTTAATGCTTTTACGAGTGAAAGAAGAATCTGTAGATGAACTGGCTGGCTTTGTGCAAGCGACTCGTGATCAACTTAAATTTAGAGCTATTGATGTCGACCTAGACTGGTCTTCTTACGCGGGGAAACGCAAACACTATCCGTGGTTTATCTTATCGGCGTTAACCTTAGCAAAACATGGGCATCGTATTGTAATGCATGGGGCTTCTGGACATACCATTAATCGATTATATACAGAACAAGTTTTAGAGTATTTAGGTTATACCATTTGTCAAAATGAAAACGAAGTGGCATCAGAACTTAATCAGCATAACTTTGCCTATATACCACTCGAAGTCATTTCACCTACCTTGAGTGACTTAATTGCATTACGCAATATCATGGGCTTACGCTCACCCATTCATACGCTTTCACGACTCATCAATCCCTTCAATGCCAAAGCCACTTTGCAAGCAATATTTCACCCTGCGTATCGCATTTCTCATCAACAGACTGCTGCCAAATTAGGTTACGTTAACAGTGCGGTGATTAAAGGTGAAGGCGGTGAATTTGAACGAAACCCAGATGCAAAAACCTTAATTTGCGGTATACGAGACGGTGAACTGTATGAGCTTGAACTTCCGAAACTCACAGCTGATCGTTCAGCAATTGAAGATGAGTTGAACTTAGATACTTTCAAAGCCGTATGGTTAGGTGATGCCCACCATAGCTATGGAGAGGTGGCTATTATTGAAACTATGGCAATCGCACTTTACACCATGAATGTGGCTGAAACATTTACACAAGCACAGACCTTGGCTCAAGAATACTGGCAGTCACGTCATCGAGTTTAAATTCGGATTAAAAAAAGACACCATCAGGTGTCTTTTTTAACATAGAAGATTATACAAAACGTATAGGTTGAAATTCTGGCTCTGGAACATGTGAATCACATTCATCACCTTCCTCTTTATGACCTTTATCAATATAGCCTGATCTTTCTGTTTCTGGCAGATTTTTAGCTTCCCAAGCAATGACTGCTTGCATTGAAATCTGACGCTGCTCTTGAGTTAAAGCTACACCGTTTGGCCATTTACCGATTTCAACGGCAGTTCTTAAACGAGCAACGATGTCTGCATCCAAAACTGATAACATTTGTTCAATATTCATGTTTAGTCCTGCTGATGAAATGAATCGTAATCTTGATTCCATCCTAGTTTGGTACGACATGCCATATAAAAGTCGTATCCAGGTGGATGTAATAAAGTAAGTTTGAAAGGATGTTTGCGAATATGCAACCAATCACCTTCATTTAAAGAAACACTGTGTTGCCCATCAGCACTCACCATTGGCAACACTCGATTCTTACGAATTTGAATTTTAATTTCACTTTGACCACCCACCACAATCGGACGAGAAGAAAGCGTATGCGGGTGCATTGGCACTAGCGCGATCGCATCCATACTTGGGTGCAAAATTGGACCGCCACCAGAAAGTGCATATGCTGTTGAACCCGTAGGTGTCGATACAATCAAACCATCACTGTGTTGGCGATAAACATATTGACCATCAATATGAAGATCAAACTCAATCATATGGACTGACTTACCTGAATGCAGCACCACATCATTCAATGCTATTGCATCATAAATCAGTTCATTTTTACTACGAACTTCGACTTCTAATAAAAAACGGCGATCTAGCTGAAACTCACCTTTCAAGACTTGATCTAATTTAAATAAAACTTCTGTCGGTTTGATATCTGTTAGGAAACCTAAACGCCCACGGTTTACCCCGATGACGGGAGTATTGTATTTCACTAAAGATCTAGCCGCTTGAAGCAATGAACCATCACCACCTACGACAATCACCAAATCTGCAACTTCACCCAATAAAGCTCGACTGACCGTTTGCGAATTTTTATAAGGGACCAATTTAGCGGTTTCTGAATCAAAAACTGGATGCAAACCTAAACTAATCAAATGGTCATGAATTAGACTTAAAGTCTCAACCACAGATGATTTATCTGGTCGTCCAATTAATCCAATATTACGAAATGACTTTGCTGAAAGTTGCACGTATGCTACGGCTCCAGATGAATTGTTGAGTATCATATCATCATCATTCTGTGACTAACATATTTCAAGCCTGTTTCATGTTATGAATTTCACGAATAATTTCACATTTACCCAACTTAAAATCTTAATTTTCTCCTTAATATTGAATTAGATAAACCATTACATTTATCTAAAAAAGGCATAAATTCACAGTTTAATTATTGCAAATTATAAAAAAGCTTCGCATGATGAGCGCAATAAAACAGGGTTTTGCTTTTTGATCTATGAAGTTTGAACGTGGTATTGGCTTAATTGCATTGATTTTCTCAGTGCTGGTGATTTCTGCATTTGTGGCTTTTAGTATTTATCTAATCCGTTTAGATAATATTATTCGCGATAAATTTGAAGGCAATCGTTGGGATATTCCAGCGAAAGTATATGCACGCCCCTTGGAAGTTTATGCTAATGCACCCGTGGAGCAACAAAACTTCATTCAAGAGCTAGGTCTGTTGGGTTATAAAAATGCTGAAGACTATACCAAGCCAGGTAATTTTTTGGTTCAAGGCAATACTATTTACGTCCACACGCGTGGCTTCGATTTTGGTGATAGTGTAGAACCAGAACAAATCCTCCAAGTCAGTTTTGGCACTAGTCAAATTTCAGAGATTAAAGCAACAAAACCATCGAGTACGGGGATTGCCCGTCTAGAACCAATGTTAGTTGGGGGAATCTACCCCCAACACAACGAAGACCGTGTTCTCATTAAACTCAATCGTGTTCCTAAACCTTTAATTCAAGCGCTTATTGCCACTGAAGACCGTAACTTCTATCACCATCATGGCGTCTCGTTTCGTGGTACAGCACGCGCAGTTGTAAGCAACGTTACTGGTGGTAAGCGTCAAGGTGGTTCTACACTCACGCAGCAATTGGTTAAAAACTTTTATTTAACCCCTGAGCGTACAATCAAACGTAAAGTGAATGAAGCATTTATGGCGTTGTTGCTTGAGTTTCATTATGACAAAGATGAAATTCTGGAAGCATATTTGAATGAAGTTAATTTAGGACAAAATGGTAATTACTCGATCAATGGCTATGGTTTAGCGTCTCAATTTTATTTTGGTTTACCACTTAGAGAATTGAGTATAGCGCAACAGGCTTTCCTTGTCGGACTCGTTCAAGGTCCTAGCTTATACAATCCTTGGAGAAATCCTGAAAGTGCATTAAAACGCCGTAATGTTGTTCTAAACAATATGTTAGTCATGGGATATTTGACTGAAGAGCAATATGAAACTGAGTCAGCTAAACCTTTAAACGTGATTAAAAAACCGACTTTAGGTCCAGCTCGCTTCCCTGATTTCCTAGACATCGTTCGTCGTCAACTCAAAACAGAATACCAAGAAAGCGATTTAACGAAACAAGGTCTTCGAATTTTCACAACATTAGATCCAATCGCACAAATCAAAGTACAAAAATCATTTACAGATTCAGTATCAAGACTGTCTAAGGCCAATCCTGCACGCTTGAAAGAGCTTCAAGGCGCGGTATTAGTTTCTCACCCTGAAAATGGTGAATTGATTGCGGCCGTAGGTTCAGTATCTGACTTCACAGGTTTTAACCGCGTAGTTGATGCAAAACGTCAGGTAGGCTCATTATTAAAACCTGTTATTTTCCTAACTGCTTTGGAATCTGGTCGTTATAACTGGGCGACGGCAATCGAAGACTCGCCAATTAGTGTGCCAGTCGATCGCAATCAGACTTGGACACCCAAAAATTATAGCGGAACTTCGTATGGTTACGTCCCAATGGTTCAAGCTTTAGCCAATTCATATAACCTATCTACAGTTCGCTTAGGACAAGAATTTGGACTTTCTTCATTTACCAATCATTTAATGAAGTTTGGCGTGACTTCACCTATTCCAAATTACCCATCGATTTTCTTAGGGGCTGTTGAAATGTCGCCTATGGAAATCATGAATATTTATGGCAACTTTGCAACTGGAGGGTTTAAATATCCTACAAAATCTATCCGAACAGTTGTTGATACCAATGGGCAGCTCATTAATCGCTATAGTTTAAATGTTCAGCAAACGATCGACCCATCGGCTGCTTATATTTTAAATTACGGATTGCAACGTGTGATGTCGGCAGGTACAGGACGTGCTGCTTACAACGGCTTAGCTCCAAATCTAAATCTAGCCGGCAAATCAGGTACAACCAATGATACAAGGGACTCATGGTTCGCGGGGTATTCAGGTAATCATTTGGCAGTTGTCTGGCTTGGATTAGATGATAATAAAGTGACAGGCTTAACGGGCTCATCTGGCGCTTTACCCGTGTGGACCAACGTAATGAAGCAACTGAAGCAAAAACCAGTCAATTTACGCCAACCTGATGAAGTACAATGGCATTGGATTGATTCAAATAGCGGCGAGCTTTCAGCACAAGGTTGTCAAGGTGCGCTCTATGTCCCGATACTTAAATATACAGTTCCTCGTCGCGCAACAGCATGTGGCTTACCACATTATCAAGTAGAGCCGACTTACGTTCCTGAAACGAATGCAGAAGAAATTCCAGCAGAAGATAGCATCGACCAATATATCCGTGAGAGCGAAACAGAAATGGAACGGGATTTAAATACGAATGCCACTCGAGTACTTTCGAGTGGAAGTTATAATCCTTAAAATAAGTTTAGGAGGAGTTAAGGTTAATGACAAAACTGAATTTTAACGTACTATTCGCCAGCATATTACTCTTAGGCGGTTGCCAAACTTTAACCTCCTCTCAAAACTCACAACCGTCTCAGAAACCTAAACAAGCTGAGACTAAAACAACACCATCCCAAAAAGATACCGATGGTATTAAAATTACGCCTTATGATCGACCTGAGATTAAACGGGAACAATTACAAATTGTTATTCCTGAACAGAAAAGCTCAAATCAAAAATTCGATGATGGCCGCCAACTTCCAGCATTTAAAAATTTAATGCAACAAACCCATCATGCATTTCGTCAAGCAAAATGGAGTGAAGCTGAAAAAGCCGCACTCCAAGCACAAAGACTTGCCCCTCAATCTGCAGAGACCTATATGTATCTCGCGATGATAGCCAATCAAAAAAATGAAGCAAAAAATGCTGAATCATTGGCAAAACGAGGTCTCAGTTATGCTCAAACAGCAACGATGAAGCGACAACTTTGGCAAATTATTTTGAAATCTGGTCAACTCCAAAAAAATCATAAAATTATCCAAGAAGCACAAAACCAAATCAAGAAATTTTGATTTAAGCATGAGTTTTACTTTTTAATGCTTTTAAAAAGCACGAATACCAGCAATTCCATAAGCACCATGTTGTATGGCCTGATCTAATAATTCAGGCTTCATACCGCCTAGCGCATAAACTGGTATATGTATATCTTTTGATAACAATTCAAACTGCGTCCAACCTAAGGGTGCTTGCTGAGGATGCGATGTTGTACACAGTACTGGACTTAAAAATATTGCATCAAAACCTAACGCTACAGCTCGACTGACACTAGAATAGTCATGACAGGATGCGATGCGTTTAATGCCCTTCCATTCCTCCATAAATGAATCAGAATTTAATTGCATCAATTGATCATGTTTAAATTGTACGGCAAATACTTTTTTCTGATTTGATTCTGATAATCCTATCCACACATCACGATTGATAATGAGCTGATCCAGTTGATTCTTCTGGTTGAGTTGCAGCGCAAAATCTGAAGCATTTTCAGTTCTCAAATAGCTAACTCGATTAAGATCAATAGGTGTATCGAGACGATCTATATTTTTTATTGCAATTTTATTCGGCCAGAGTAGTCGTTTAACAATGGCATCATTGGCTTTAGGAAAATTCAAAATGGTTAGTGCTGAACGATCATACCATGTCCAAGGACTTTGAATATGATCTAGTAGAGACTGATCAACATAAGCCTGATAAATGTGCAATTTTACGATTAGATCTTCATATTCATGCGTAATAATATCGAATAAATAGACATGATCTAGAAAAATTCCCACCTCTTCTTGAACTTCACGCTTGCAAGCTTGTTCAGGAGTTTCACCTAACTCCACTTTTCCTCCAGGAAACTCAGCTTTATCCCCCTGATGTAAAGAGACTTCTCTCCATCCTACTAGAACTTGATTTTTGTGGAATAACAACGCTATAGAAACATTAAGAGTTTTTTTTGACATGATTTTCTTTCAAAAAATGAGTACTTAATTGTAAGCATTTTATGTTTTTTTATAAATGAGAAAAATTATCGTTGACAGCTCTATTCGATAATGATTATCATTTAAATCGTTCACCACATACCACGGAGTCCAAGGAATGAACGCACCATTTAGCTTATTTACACGTAATAACGAAAACCACCAAGCATTACCAATGCTTCACTCAAATAATCTATTTGCTCTAGGCAGAGAAATTCGCATCATGCATGCAGGAGAAGAATATCGCCTTCGTCTAACACGAAATAATCGACTCATTTTGACAAAATAAAAATTCTAAAATTTGATAATAATAATCGTGGAACTAAGCAGTATGAATCAGCACATACTGCTTCTTTAATTTTATTTCTTCAAATTTATTGATAATTAATTTTAATGAAATTTAATTTCAACTTTTAACCCACCTAACTCCGATTTCTTAAATACAATCTCGGCTTGATGTAGTTCGACAATTTTACGGCAAATTGATAATCCTAATCCTGAGCCCGATGTACGTGTGCCTAATTGACGATAAAATCTTTCTCCCAGCCGATCAATCACTGTTTGCTCAATGCCGTGACCTTCATTTTCAATCACAAATAGAATTTCATTATTATTTTGTTTGATTGAAATATCAACGATTCCATTCGGTGGCGTATAGCGGATTGCATTATCGACTAAATTTCGAATACAGCTAAACATTAACTCAGGATTTGCCCTAATCGCATAGTTTCCTAACTCAGTTTCAAACTTAATATTTTTTTCTTGGCTTAAAGGTTGTACTGAATGTAAAACCTCTCGCGTCAAAAGGTTTAAATTTATGGACTGCATCGGTACATCCTGCGTTGAAGACGGATCAAGTCTGGCCAACAAGAGTAAATTTTCTAAAATATTTGAGCCCCTACTCACATCTTTTAGAATCTGCTCTAAGTCTTGTGACAAATCCTCATGATCAGACTGGTATTTTCGTTTTAAAAGTTGTAACCGCATTTGAATCGCTGAAAGTGGCGACCTTAATTCATGGGATGCATCTGCTGTAAAGCGTTGTTCCGCAGTAATTGCACGATCTAAACGCTCCATCATTTGGTTTATTTGATTCACAATAGGTTGCAGTTCTTTTAGTTCTGGTTTTGAGGGTGTAATCGGTGATAAATCCTTAACGGTCTTTTGCGATATTAATTTTGAAAGTAGGTGAATAGATCGAAACTGACGTCGTATAATAAAATGTAGAATAAACCATTGAATGCCCCATAAGATAATGAGAACACCACCATAGCCCAGCAAACTTTTGAATAACTGATCGACACGTGCAGACATGGGTTGAAGCATAGTTAGAATTTGCTGATCACTTTGCTCACTGTAATAACGATATAATCGCCCTTCTAGCCAAACAAAGCCAAAGTTATCATTCTGAAAAAACACCTTGGAACCAATTTGATTGAAAGCAAGGTCTTGGGATTCAATCAAAATAAGTTCATCGAGCTTTAATTCATATTTGATATCAAATTGTTCACTTAAATCATCTAACTCATTTCCTACATGACTTGAAATATCACTGACCAGAATTAAATCGGCGATTTCATCCATCATATTGTCATGGGTCTGCATGTTTTGGTAAAGCGAGATCACCAATAAAAGAATTAATGCGATAACGCCCGCCAACATCGAACTAAGCATTGAAGACTTAACAAGACGATTTTGTAAAGAAATAGGTTGCTGATCCAACGCTGTTCTACCTTAAGCCTGATCCAGATTCATTCGATAACCTAATCCACGAATCGTTTTAATTATGGTTGAGCCTATTTTTTTCCGAATTTGATAAATAAAAACTTCAACTGCATTACTTTCGATTTCATCACCCCAAGCATATAAGGACTCTTCTAGTTGCTCACGTGTCACAACACGTTCAGGATGTTGCATTAACTTATATAAAATTTGGTACTCTTTCGCTGTGAGATTGATAATTTCTGAATTTAATTTAACAACTTTGGCTTGGGGGTCCAAACTCACGGATCCAAACATTAGGATTTGAGACGTGCCTTTGTTCTGAGTACGTAATTGTGCTCTCACTCTCGCCGAGAGCTCATCTAAACTGAATGGTTTAACTAGATAATCATTAGCCCCCAAATCAAGTCCTCCGACACGATCTTGGATACTGTCTTGAGCTGTAATAAAAATTACTGGTGTATTGTGTTGATGTTTTCTTAAATGAGTCAGAATGTCATCACCAGTTGCTTTCGGTAATCCACGATCGAGTAATAAACAATCATATTGATGCTGCTCAATTGCTAATATCGCATGATCTCCACGCTCGACCCAATCAACACTATACCCATCCATTTCTAACCAAGCTTTGATACTTTCAGCTTGTGACACATCATCTTCTGCTAATAATATACGCATGTCTCTCTTCACTAAGCCACAATTCATTCACTATAAAGTTTTTCAAAAAAAGATGCATAAAAAAACCACATTTCTGGAGAATGTGGTTTTTTTGGTTTGAGTACTTAAAAGCCATAAATCAAATACTCAATTCAGTAGTTAGCTCATTAAAATTGAACTTGATCTACATCAATTTCTACACGCTTAGCAGGCTTATAATCAATATCCACTTCACCAATTAATACAACAGGTGTTTTTGCAGAGATTGGTTTACCTTGCCAAAGTTCATCATCAATATCCACAGTGATTACACCCGTGCTATCGCGGAATTGATATTTTTCATCACCAGTTGCCTTAACAATATAGCCTTTTAATTTCACTGGGGTATCATCTTTGGCAGTTAAAGCACTTTTAACAGTCGTAATTGCTTGTGGTGCAATGGCTGCATGATTAACAGCACTTTGGTTCACTGCCGTATTAGCCATTGCAAATGTAGTTGCACCGACTAAAGCTGTCGCGATTAAAGCTTGATTTAACATTTTCATTTTCTATACCTTTTCATGTGATGTTTGTTTCGATGAAGCTATTAAAACAAACAAAGCTGAAGCGAATCTTAAGAAATATGAATATTTATTAATCTTTGACAATTAACTTAGTGGTACGACTCTTAGTACCTCTTCTAATGTCGTTACCCCTTCAAGGACTTTTCGAGCACCCGCAATACGCAACGGCTCTACACCTTCTTTTTTTGCGTGAGCACGTAATTCATCTAAATTAAGATTAGCACTGATTTTTTGTTTTGTTTCTAGAGACACAGGCATAAACTCATATATACCCACCCGACCCTTATAACCTGTGTGACGACAATGTTCACAGCCTTTGGCATGATACACTTGAGCAGGCATCTTCACTAAATAACCATAGGTCAGATGCTCCCATTCTTGAGCATTAATTTCCTGTTTTTCTTTACAATGAGAACATAATTTTCTGACTAGCCTTTGCGCCAATACACCTAAGATTGTTGCCGCTGTTAAAAATGGCTGCACCCCTAGATCATGTAAACGAGTCAAGCTTGAAGGTGCATCGTTTGTATGAAGTGTTGAAAGTACGAGATGACCTGTTAATGCAGCTTGAATCGCCATATTCGCTGTATCTTGGTCTCGGATTTCCCCTACCATAATAATGTCTGGATCTTGGCGCATGAGGGCACGTACACCATCGGCGAAATGAAGATCAATTGCAGGGTTTACCTGCATCTGATTGAAGCTCGGCTCTATCATCTCGATAGGATCTTCAATCGTACAAACATTTAATTGCTCAGTCGCAAGTTGTTTCATTGATGAATAAAGGGTTGTGGTTTTACCTGAACCAGTTGGACCTGTCACTAAAATGATACCGTGACTATTTTGGGTAATGGCATTCCATTGTTCTAGCAGTTTTCCTTCAAAACCCAGTTGTTGGAAACTCCTCACTAATACTTCAGGATCAAAAATTCGCATTACCATTTTTTCGCCTGCTGCAGTAGGCAGAGTTGATAAACGCAGTTCAGTTTCTTGACCCTTAGGTGTACGTGTTTTTAATCGCCCATCCTGAGGACGTCGTTTTTCTGCAACGTTCATACGACCCAGAATTTTAATACGAGAAATTACTGCCGTGAGTGTATTGCTAGGCATGTTATAAATCGTATGCAGCACACCATCGATACGGAATCTAACACGTCCTTTCTCCGCACGAGGCTCAAGATGAATATCACTCGCACCCTGTTCAAAGGCAAATTGAAGCAACCAGTCGACTAATTTTACGATGTGCTGATCGTTGGCATCAGGATTTTGACTATCACCCAATTGTAAAAGGGATTCAACACCTCGGCTCTGTCGGTCGTAAGCTCCTGAATATTGAGAAGAGTTTACTGCTCGGCTCACTTGATAATATTCAATCAAGTAACGTTGTAACTGCTCTGGATTCAGTAGAACCTTAACAATTTTTTTAGGACTTAAGCTCTTTTCTAAATTCTTGACCCAATCATCCAAGAATGGTTGATCTGTACCAATTAAGATCTGATCAGGATGCACTTCCACAGCAAGAATTTTATTTTTGAATGCATATTCTTGTGACATGACCTGAGTCAGTGCTGCAACATCTGCTTTAAGCGGGTCGATCACATAATATTGGAGTTGTGTTTTTAATGCTAACCACTCACATAAGCGTTGCAATGTTAACTTATGTTGAGGTTGAACTTGATCTACCAATTCAAAATGTGCAATCCACTGCAATGGATGCCATTTAAATTGATTTTTTTGACGGTGTCGGGTTTGTATGAGCAACTTATCTCGCTCTAAAATACGACCATCTTTTAGTAGTTGTTCTAAACACCATGTTGTATCAATTTCAAAATTAAAATTCATTCAAATTGCCCCATTCCTTGAGCCCAACTATAACAAATTCTTTATTCAACATAAGCCTTTAGCATATTCAGAATTTCAAATTAAATTCACTTCATTAAATTCAGCTTTAAATACATCAGTCCAACAATTTATTCGTTTGCACAAAGTTCAAGTGCAACGATCTCAACCTCAGTATCCACTTTAAATTTGACATTTAAGAGGCCGAAACTTAGCCCATAAATTCGCTCAGGATCATTTTGATAAGATGGTCTTGGATCAAATGACAAAACTTGTTCCAATTCCTTGATTAAACTTTCAGCGACACGTTGTTGAACCAACAGTTCATTTCGTTGAATTTCAGCAGTTTTTGACCAAACAACATTTTTTTGAATTGGCTTATCCTGTGCATAACCGCTCGTCGCCTCAACCACGGTATCAGAATATTGAATATATGGTTTGATATCGATAACTGGTGTTCCATCTAGTAAATCACTGCCAGACACATACAACCTCAAAGAATCACCTTCTTTAAAAAGTTTTTTGAATTGAACGACTGACATGCCGATAGGTGCTGGACGGTACATGCTTCTTGTCGCAAAGACTCCCACTTTTTTATTTCCACCTAAACGTGGTGGTCTAACTTGAGGCTTAAATTTTTGATTATCCTGATTTTTATTATCGTGAAACTGCCAAATCAGCCATAAGTGACTGAAATCATGTATACCTTCAAAAGCCAATTCATCATTATATGGCGCCAATAGTTCAATATAACTTTCAACATTTACTAAATTTGGCTGACGTGGAATACCAAACTTTTCTTTGTAGGGAGATCTCATTATACCAATCACAGGTAAAGTCAGCTCATTCATAATCACTTTTTTTGATAAGCTCAATTAAATATATTCAGTTTATCGAGAATGGTTTTAGTTTAGAATAGCAAGCTGTTCTAATTTGATAATTTATTGAGACCTTTAATGGCTGCTTTTAACGTCGAAAAGATTACTCACGTACACCACTGGAATGACACATTATTCAGTTTTAAAACGACTCGCGATACAGCATTGCGTTTTAAAAATGGTCAATTTGTGATGATTGGTTTAGAAGTCAATGGCAAGCCTTTAATGCGTGCATATTCGATTGCTAGCGCGAACTATGAAGAAGAACTTGAGTTTTTCTCTATTAAAGTTCCAGATGGTCCTTTGACATCAATCCTACAAAAAGTAAAAGTTGGTGATGAAATTTTAGTTTCTAAAAAACCGACTGGTACACTTGTTCTTGATGATTTAAATCCTGGTAAAAACTTGTATCTTTTATCATCAGGTACTGGTTTAGCTCCTTTCCTTTCGACTATCCGTGATCCAGAAACTTATGAGCGTTTCGAGAAAATCATCGTTGTACATGGTACACGTTATATCTCAGAATTGGCTTATCAAGACCTTATTCAAAATGAAATTCCAAACCATGAGTTCTTTGGGGAACTTGGTGCGAAAGAAAAGTTAATTTATTACCCAACAGTTACACGTGAAGACTTCCATACTCAAGGTCGTGTTACAACTGCGATTGAAACTGGTGCTCTTTTCGAGAAAATCGGCTTACCTCGTTTTAATCCTGAAACTGACCGTGCAATGTTATGTGGTTCTCCTGCATTCCTTGATGATGTAGCTGCACTTCTTGACCAACATGGCCTAAAAGAATCTCCACGTATGGGTGTTCTTGGTGATTATGTGATTGAACGTGCTTTTGTTGAAAAATAAAATTACGTACAATAAAAAAACCGAGCTTTTTTGCTCGGTTTTTTTATTGAGTGTTATATTTACCCTATTATTTAAATCGATTTTATCTTGATTTAACTCTGTAGTAACTTTATTCAGCAATGCTGAACGGCTTTGTTGCATAAAGGTTTGAAAGGCTGAGTTCCCTTAAGCTACTCAAATTTAAGAGACAACTTGGGTATGAGGGCGACCTAATTCTG
>NZ_JBWYIQ010000034.1:0-28183 GCF_056779795.1 Acinetobacter sp. ANC_7682
GGTAGGACATTTGATTTGTAGCGTTATTTTCATACCTCTATTTTATCAAAAGCCATATTGTTTTTTTCAGCATACTTTTTGAAACACCACCAGATTTTTTTCAAACAAATGGTTTATTTGATATGGATCAATGTAGTCTTATTTATGACGGCTGCAATCGGTTTACTATTCGAATGGTTACCTTTCTATATTGTTGAATCTTGGTTTATGCCCGAGACCTTTTTTGGCTTTTGGCATGTGATATGGATAAAAGGCCTCATTAATTTATTGGTTATGGTGGTTTTTTTATTCTCTTGTTATATCTTTCTCTGTCTTCATAAATATTTTACAAAGCAGCAAGATTAATGAATAGCCTAAATAATTCAGGCTATCTTTTTAAATTTTTGAATGATAAAAATCACAGCAAATACGATTGCCATGGTTAATACAATGCTTAAACCTGTCGCAATATTTAAACCTGCACTCGACCATAAACCCACAGTCACACCAATTTGAGCCACAATAAAAGACCATAGCACCATGTGTTTAGGTGAGTGTGCTAAAAGTCTTGCAGTTAATGCAGGTATAACCAATAAAGCACCCATGAGTAATGAACCTACTGCACGTAACGCAAGTACTGTAAATAAGGCAAGAAGCAGCATAAAAATAAGGCGATGCCATTTCGCATTCACACCTTCGCTTACCGCAATATCAGGATCAATCGCTATTTGAATTTGAGATTGCCAACTTTTATAGAGTACAGTGAGTGCAATGACAATCACCATTGCAAATGTCGGTAAGTCGGACCAAGATATTGTTAAAAGATCGCCAAATAAATAACTGAGCAACTCTGGTCTTAGCGCAGGGAGGTGTTGGATGACCAATAGTCCTGAGCAAAGCAGCGTTGCTGAACATAACGCAAGTAATGCATCGTTGGGCAGGCGAGGATCATGCAATACCCAAAGGACTGCGACCAAGAGTAACGCGGTAAACGTAACCCCCATCCATAAGGGGAGGGTGAGTAAGCCAGCAATCGCCACACCCAAGAGAGTTCCATGCGCCATTGTGTCTGCAAAGAATGACATACGACGCCATAACATAAGACAACCAAGCGGTGCAGTTAGAAACACTAACAATGTTCCCATAATCCATGCAGGTAATAGAAGTTGTAACCATTCCATCATGATCTAAGCTTCCGGTTCTGGATGAATATGAGGACGAGGATCATGTTGACATGGCGTTGCTGTATCACCATGTGCACAATGATCGTGATGATGTTGGTAGAACACCCGATTAGTGCCGAAAATAGCCTGATACTCAGGGTCTTGTTGAATATTTTCAGGCAAACCGCTACAACATATATGTTTATTGAGGCATACCACACGCTGTGTACCTTGCATCACCCACTGCAAATCATGAGAGACGATTAAGATCGAGCAGCCGTAGCGCTCAGGTAGACTTCGAACATAATCATAAAGTTCAGCTTCAGATTGAATATCTAAGCCTTGCATCGGTTCATCGAGTACCAATAAGTTGGGTTGGCGCAGTAGAGCGCGTGCTAAAAGTACACGCTGGCGTTCCCCACCAGACAGCTGTTGGACTTTCGAATCTTGTAATTTTATGATCCCAGTATCTCGAATAATTTCTTGTTTAATCGCAAGATCACACTTTTCTAAATCGAGTAAATCTTTCACTCGAAGTGGCAAGCTGTGAGATGGATTGAACTTTTGAGGGACGTAAGCAAGCTTTAAGGCTTTATGATGTTTAATTTGACCAGAATTGGCCTTCACAATTCCGAGAATCACTTTGATAAGCGTAGATTTACCCGCCCCATTGGGACCAATGAGGGTAATAATTTCTTTGTCATGAATCTGAAAGTCAACATTCTTTAAAATGTCTCTTTCATCAATTCGCACATTAATTTGCTGCAATTCAATTAATGGCAATGCAGAACTTACTGAGAGCACTGCTGACATAATCCTGAAATCTCAATAATGCTATGTTGAGCCTGAAAATGATCAGAGGAAGCCAATTGATCAAGTTGTTGAATCAAACCAAGAGCTGAAGCCTCTTTCACTGTATTGCATTGAGAGCAAATGAGAAAAGCGGCTTGATGTCCAGCACGAGGATGGCAACATGGAATATAGGCATTAATTGAAGTTAAACGATGAATAAAACCTTTTTCGAGCAAAAAATCGAGGGTGCGGTAAACAGTTGGAGGTGCTGCTGGACGTTCAGCATTACCTTTTAATTTCGCCAACAAGTCATAAGCGCCCATGGGCCCTGAGGCCGTTAAAATTAACTCTAAAACTTCTTTGCGAAGCGGAGTCAATTTAGCGCCTGAAGCAGCGCAGCTTGCTTCAGCTTCTAATAAACGAGCTTCAACATTCGGGTGATCATGCACACCGTGTAAAGTATCATGATGTTCGTGTGAACATGCGCTCATGGACTGACCTCAAGACTTCGAAAAGGGAAGGGGATATCTCATAAATAGTATCATGAGACCTTGCAACTTACGAACAGCATAGGCATTTTTAACTGTTTGTTATATTATAACGTCAAAATTCGAGTGGTAATTAATTTCATGTTGCGTCTGCTAGCACTATGCTTTACAGCATTATTCACAACCTTGGCTTGGGCACAAGCACCCTTGGTGGTTTCGACACACCCAGTGTATTTGATTGCAAAAGAAATCACTCAAGGAATTGAAGAACCAAAATTGTTGCTAGAAAATCAAACAGGGCATGATGTTCATCTGACCCCTGCGCACCGTAAATTAATTCAGGATGCTGGATTGGTTATTTGGCTTGGTAAAGCGCATGAAGCGCCATTAGAGAGTATTTTGGCGAAAAACTCTAAAGCAGTTGCCTTATTGAATACAGGAATATTGCAAACATTGCCGCTTAGAAATAGTCGAGGGGACGTAGTAAAAGGAACTGTCGATACTCATGTATGGTTAGAACCAAATAATGCAGTTCGTATTGGCTTTTTTATAGCGGCATTACGCTCACAACAACAACCTGAGTTTAAAGACAAGTATTGGAGTAATGCTAAACTTTTTGCACATGAGATGCTGAAAACCTCACAAAGTGTAAAACTCAATCATGGTGTTCAGCCGTATTGGTCATTACATGATGCATACCAATACTTGGAGCGTGCGCTGTTGCTAAAATTCGCTGGTGCGATGACAGAAGACCCACATATGGCACCTACAATTGCTCAAATCAAATATTTAAAAGACAGTCGCCCACAGCAAAAGATGTGTCTTTTGGCTGAAACTGTAGCTAATAAGAATCAATATAAGTCTCTAGGTCATGTGAATTTTCTCGCAGTTGATGAGAGTTTTGCTAAACACCAGAATTTTATAACAGCATGGCAGACTCTAGCGATACAAGTACGTGCATGTGTAGAAAAAGCACAAAAGTGATGTAAAAACAGCCGATAATTGTATAAGTGCTCAGCAATAAACGATCTAAAAATACCAGACTTAGGTCGGGAAAAGATTGCATGTTCAGGGGTGTAACTCTATAATGCCTGCGATTAAAAATAATCATCAGCTAAACTTGTCAAGCATTATTGCTGTGAGTGGATAATAAATGAGCCGAACTAGTCGCTTGATTGACCGACGATTAGCGAAAGCTTTAGTCATCTTGCAAGCATGTATGATACCTGTTTCAGCCTTGATAGCGTGGGTCTTGAAAGACTCGACTGCGGCTTTGAGTGCAGCATTAGGTGCATTCGTATGTTGGCTAGCCAGTTGTTATTTTTCATGGCAGTCGTTCAGAGCTGCAGGTGCAAGAGCTTCGAAACAGGTTCTATCGAATATGTATCGGGGGTTGCTCGGTAAGTTTGGAATTGTGATTGTTGGCTTCATTTTGATTTTAATCAATGTGAAACCGTTGTCAGCGGTCGCATTGTTTTGTGGTTTCATACTCGTTCAGACCATGTCGTGGGTCGCACCTTTTTGGGCGTCGCGTCTATCAAAATGAGTTGAATTGCAACGAAAAATTGAAAAGTTTTTTAGATGTTTAACGAGATATCAAGCAGCACGCGATATTCGTTAACTCTAATTTGTATTTGACATTAACCAGGTGTGATTTATGGCTGCTGAAGAACATACCCTTACCTCGTCTGAGTATATTCAGCATCACTTAACGAACATGACCTATGGTAAAGCACCAGATGGTACGTGGAAGTTAGCTGAGACTGCTGAAGAAGCGAAAGAGATGGGGTTCACTGCTATTCACTTGGATTCTATGGGTTGGTCAATCGGCCTTGGCGTCATTTTCTGTTTGTTGTTCTGGTTAGTAGCGAAAGCTGCAAACTCTGGTGTTCCGACCAAGTTCCAGGCTGCAATTGAAATGATCGTTGAGTTTGTTGACTCAAGTGTTCGTGATACCTTTCATGGTAAATCACGTTTAATCGCGCCTCTAGCTCTTACCATCTTCGTGTGGATTTTCCTCATGAACTTGATGGACCTTATCCCTGTTGACTGGATTCCTTATACAGCTCAACACATAATTGGTGGGCTATTCGGTATCGACCCGCATCATGTTTACTTCAAAATCGTTCCATCTACTGACCCTAACGTAACCCTTGGTATGGCGTTATCAGTATTTGCGTTAACTATTTTCTATAGTATCCGTGAAAAAGGTCTTGTCGGTTTCGGTGCAGAATTTGCGCTTAACCCATTCAATCCAAGTAACCCATTTTTAAAAGCATTATTAATTCCAGTAAATATTCTTCTTGAATTAGTAACTTTTATCGCGCGTCCAATTTCATTGGCTCTCCGTTTGTTCGGTAACATGTATGCGGGTGAATTGATCTTCATTTTGATCGCATTATTACCGTTCTGGATTCAATGGGCGTTGTCTGTGCCTTGGGCAATCTTCCATATTCTTGTTATCACGTTACAAGCATTCATCTTCATGATGTTAACGATCGTGTATATGAGTATGGCTAGCGAGAAGCATTAATTAATATTTGCTCGACTACACTATGTAGTTGGGCTAAAGTTTTTTTGTTTGATTTAAACTCAACCTCTGAGGATTTTTTCATGGATTTAGTAGTTGGCTTATCTGCTGTTGCAGCTGCTCTTTTAATCGCGTTCGGTGCTTTAGGTACTGCGATCGGTTTTGGTCTTTTAGGTGGTCGCTTCCTTGAAGCTGTTGCTCGTCAACCAGAATTGGCTCCACAACTTCAAACTCGTATGTTCTTAATCGCGGGTCTTCTTGATGCTGTGCCTATGATCGGTGTTGGTATTGGTTTGTTCATTATCTTTGCAAATCCGTTCATCGGCCTAGTAGGTTAATTAGCTAAATTCCGAAATCAACTATTTGAGGAATAGCAATGAATATTAACTATACTCTGTTTGGTCAAGCGATTGCGTTTGCGATCTTTGTCGCATTCTGTATGAAATTCGTTTGGCCTCCACTAATCAATGCGATTAGTGAGCGTCAGCGTAAAATTGCTGATGGCTTAAATGCAGCTGAAAAGGCGAAAGCTGATCTTGCAGATGCGCAAGCTCAAGTTAAAGCTGAATTAGATGCAGCGAAAGCACAAGCGGCTCAATTGATCGAACAAGCGAACCGTCGTGCGGCTCAATTGGTTGAAGAAGCTCGTACTCAAGCATCTGCTGAAGGTGAGCGTATTCGTCAACAAGCGAAAGAAGCTGTTGACACAGAGATCAATGCTGCTCGTGAAGAATTACGTCAACAAGTTGCAGCTCTTGCTGTTGCTGGTGCAGAGAAAATTCTGAACCAACAAGTTGATGAAGCAGCTCACAATGCCATGCTTACTCAGCTGGCTGCTAAACTTTAAGCGAGGCGATTATGGCTGAACTCTTGACGTTAGCACGCCCGTACGCTAAAGCAGCATTTGCTTTCGCTTCTGAGCAAGGTGCAACTGACAATTGGTCAAATGTGTTACAAGTGCTTAGTGCTGCGGTGCAAGATGAAGCATTTTCCGCTTACTTGAGTCGCCCTGAGCTTACTCCTGTGGAGCAAGTAAGTTTATTTGCTAAGGTTTTAGGTGCAGATCAAACTACTGAAGTGTCTAACTTTTTGACACTTTTGGCTGAAAATGATCGATTAACTTTGTTACCTGAGATTGAAGCAGAGTACGAACTTCTTAAATCACAAAATAACAATGTGGTAGATGTCGTGATTGAATCTGCATTATCACTTTCTGCTGAACAAGAGCAATTACTTGCATCTGCGTTAGAGAAACGTTTCAACGCAGCTGTAAATGTTTCAGTAGAAGTTAACCCAGCGTTAATCGCGGGTGTTGTTATTCGTGCAGGCGACCAAGTGATAGATGATTCTGCGCTTAATAAGCTTGAAAAAATGCGGACTCGTCTTCTTGCATAATTGCGTAAAAAGAAGACTGAACTTAATAAAGATTGAGGTATAGCGCAATGCAACAACTGAATCCATCCGAGATCAGTGCGCTCATTAAACAGCGTATCGGCGATCTGGACACCAGCGCGACCGCTAAGAACGAAGGAACCATTGTTATGGTTTCCGACGGTATTGTGCGTATTCACGGCCTTGCTGATGCAATGTACGGTGAAATGATCGAATTCGACGGCGGCTTATACGGTATGGCACTGAACCTAGAACAGGATTCAGTGGGCGTCGTTGTTTTAGGTAACTACTTAAGCCTTCAAGAAGGTCAAAAAGCTCGTTGCACAGGTCGTGTATTAGAAGTTCCGGTTGGTCCAGAACTTTTAGGCCGTGTAGTAGATGCTTTGGGTAACCCAATTGATGGTAAAGGCCCAATTGATGCAAAATTATCTGATGCAGTTGAAAAAGTTGCACCAGGCGTAATTTGGCGTCAATCGGTAGATGAGCCTGTACAAACTGGTTATAAATCAGTTGATACAATGATTCCAGTTGGTCGTGGCCAACGTGAATTAATCATCGGTGACCGTCAAACTGGTAAAACAGCAATGGCGATCGATGCGATCATCGCACAGAAGAATTCTGGCATTAAATGTATTTACGTTGCAGTTGGTCAAAAACAATCAACTATCGCAAACGTTGTACGTAAGTTAGAAGAAACTGGCGCTATGGCGTATACGACTGTTGTAGCAGCAGCGGCAGCGGATCCAGCAGCAATGCTTTTCCTTGCTCCGTACTCTGGCTGTACAATGGGCGAATACTTCCGTGACCGCGGTGAAGATGCGTTAATCATTTATGATGACTTGTCTAAACAAGCAGTTGCGTATCGTCAAATTTCATTGCTTTTACGCCGTCCACCAGGTCGTGAAGCTTACCCAGGTGACGTATTCTATCTTCATAGTCGTCTACTTGAACGTGCTTCTCGTGTATCTGCTGACTATGTTGAGAAATTCACTAACGGTGAAGTTAAAGGCCAAACTGGTTCATTAACTGCATTACCGATTATTGAAACTCAAGCGGGTGACGTATCTGCATTCGTACCAACGAACGTAATTTCGATTACTGATGGTCAGATCTTCTTAGAAACATCATTATTCAACGCAGGTATTCGTCCTGCTGTGAACGCGGGTATCTCTGTATCTCGTGTTGGTGGTTCTGCTCAAACTAAGATCATCAAAAAATTGTCTGGTGGTATCCGTACTGCTTTAGCACAATATCGTGAATTGGCTGCGTTTGCTCAGTTCGCTTCTGACCTTGATGAAGCAACTCGTAAGCAACTTGAGCATGGTCAACGTGTAACTGAATTAATGAAGCAAAAACAATATGCTCCATATTCAATTGCTGACCAAGCTGTTTCTGTATATGCATCTAACGAAGGCTACATGGCTGACGTAGAAGTGAAGAAAATTGTAGACTTTGATGCTGCATTAATTTCTTACTTCCGTTCTGAACATGCTGCGTTAATGCAACAGATCGATGAAACTGGTGATTGGAACAAAGACATCGAAGCAGCATTCAAAGCTGGTATTGAAAGCTTTAAAGCGACTCAAACTTACTAATTTTCAAACTGTTGAAATTTAGTGTCGGTTTGGTTCACGGAATCAACCTTCGAGGGCTCGAAAGGGCCTTCGAATACTAGGTTAAGCGTATGGCAAATTTAAAAGAAATTCGCGCCAAAGTAGCTAGTATCAAAAGCACGCAGAAAATTACTCGCGCGATGCAGATGGTAGCAGCTTCTAAGATGCGTCGTGCGCAAGAGCGCATGGCTCAGGGCCGTCCGTATGCCGAAAATATGCACCGTGTAATTGCTCATTTAGTACAAGCGAACCCTGAATATAAACATCGTTATATGGTTGAACGCCCAGTTAAGCGCGTTGGCTATATCATCGTGTCATCAGATCGCGGTCTTGCTGGTGGTTTGAACATTAACTTGTTCAAGAAAGTGGTAAAACACGTTCAACAGCAACAAGAGCAGTCAATTGAAGTTCAATTTGCTTTGATTGGTCAAAAAGCGGTTTCGTTTTTTAAAAACTACGGCGGTAAAGTACTTGGTGCAACCACTCAAGTGGGTGACACTCCAAGTCTTGAACAGTTGTCTGGTTCTGTACAAGTCATGTTGGATGCATACGATAAAGGCGAATTAGATCGCATTTATTTGGTGTCTAACGGCTTTGTGAATGCCATGACTCAAAATCAAAAAATCGAACAACTTGTTCCTTTAGCAGCTGCTGAAGATGACAAGACTCTTAACCGCCAATACGGTTGGGATTATATCTATGAACCAGAAGCTGAAGAGCTTTTAAATGGTTTATTGGTTCGTTATATCGAGTCTGTGGTATACCAAGGTGTGATCGAAAACATCGCGTGTGAGCAATCTGCTCGTATGGTTGCAATGAAAGCTGCAACGGATAACGCGGGTGAATTGATCAAGAACCTACAACTTATTTATAACAAGCTGCGTCAAGCCGCGATTACTCAGGAAATTTCTGAGATCGTTGGTGGTGCCGCTGCCGTTTAACATTATTTTGAATTGAGGAGACAGCAATGAGTAGCGGTCGTATCATTCAGATCATCGGCGCGGTTATCGACGTCGAGTTTGAACGCAACAGTGTTCCTAAGATCTATGACGCTCTTCAGGTTGATGGCACTGAAACTACATTAGAAGTTCAGCAACAACTTGGTGACGGCGTTGTACGTACAATTGCGATGGGATCTACAGAAGGTCTTAAACGTGGTTTGAACGTAACTAACACTAACGCTCCGATCTCTGTACCAGTTGGTCCAGCGACGCTTGGTCGTATCATGGACGTTCTTGGTCGCCCGATCGATGAAGCTGGTCCTGTTGCAACTGAAGAGCGTTTACCGATTCACCGTCAAGCGCCTTCTTATGCAGAACAAGCTGCTTCTACTGACCTTTTAGAAACTGGTATTAAAGTCATTGACTTACTTTGCCCGTTCGCTAAAGGTGGTAAAGTTGGTCTGTTCGGTGGTGCCGGTGTTGGTAAAACTGTAAACATGATGGAGTTGATCAACAACATCGCTAAAGCGCACTCAGGTTTATCTGTATTCGCTGGTGTTGGTGAGCGTACTCGTGAAGGTAACGACTTCTATCACGAGATGAAAGACTCTAACGTTCTTGACAAAGTAGCGATGGTTTACGGTCAGATGAACGAGCCACCAGGTAACCGTTTACGCGTAGCGTTAACTGGTCTTACTATGGCTGAGTACTTCCGTGATCAAAAAGACGAAAACGGTAAAGGTCGTGACGTATTATTGTTCGTAGACAACATCTACCGTTATACACTAGCAGGTACTGAAGTATCAGCACTTCTAGGTCGTATGCCATCTGCAGTAGGTTACCAACCGACACTTGCAGAAGAGATGGGTGTTCTTCAAGAACGTATTACTTCTACTAAGTCTGGTTCGATTACATCTATCCAAGCTGTATACGTACCTGCCGATGACTTAACGGATCCATCTCCAGCGACTACGTTCGCTCACTTGGATGCGACAGTTGTATTGAGCCGTGACATCGCTTCACAAGGTATTTACCCTGCGATCGATCCACTTGACTCTACTTCACGTCAATTAGATCCATTAGTTGTTGGTACCGAGCATTACGAAATCGCTCGTTCAGTTCAAAACGTTCTTCAACGTTATAAAGAATTGAAAGACATTATCGCAATTCTTGGTATGGACGAATTGTCAGAAGAAGACAAACTTACTGTATACCGTGCACGTAAGATCCAACGTTTCTTCTCTCAACCGTTCCACGTAGCAGAAGTGTTTACTGGTGCTCCTGGTAAACTTGTACCGCTTAAAGAAACTATTCGTGGCTTTAAAGGTCTTCTAGCTGGTGAATACGATCACATCCCAGAACAAGCGTTCTATATGGTTGGTGGTATTGACGAAGTTATTGCTAAAGCCGAGAAACTTTAATTAGCTACCTAATTTAGGAGGTTCTCATGGCGACTATGCAATGTGACGTTGTAAGTGTTAAAGAGTCTTTGTACTCAGGCACTGTAACTATGCTAATTGCTAAAGGTGCTGGTGGTGAGTTAGGTATTATGCCTGGCCATGCTCCACTAGTAACTTTACTTCAACCGGGCGCGATTCGCGTTCAGTTGGAGAATGGTACAGAAGAATTAATCTATGTATCTGGTGGTGTTCTTGAAGTTCAACCGCATGTTGTTACGGTTCTTGCAGATACTGCAGTCCGTGCAGAAAACTTAGATGAAGCTGCAATCGTTGAAGCACGTAAAAATGCTGAAACTTTGTTAGCAAATCAAAAGAGCGATTTGGACGCTGCTGCTGCTTTGGCTGCGCTTGCAGAAACAGCTGCACAGTTGGAAACCATCCGCAAAATCAAAAACCGCGCTCAATAAGAGACGGTTTGAGATTGAAAAACCACCCGAAAGGGTGGTTTTTTTATGGGTTATTGTAAGTTTGAAAAACTTGTGCTAAACATAATTTACTGATAATAAGTTAAGGGTTTTACAATGAAAACAATCAATGATTCTATTGTGGATAATCCTGTCATAAAAATAATTTCAATAATTGTACTAATGTTACAGTTAGTTTTTTTTATGTGTTTAGCAATATCTAATTTGACACAAGGAAATTTACATTTCATTTCAGATATTTCTAAGTTTTTTCTAGCATTTTATTTCATGTATCAGTTAATTGAAAATCCGAACTTTTTTAGAAAAACACATGATTTAAAATCACTAATTCGTTTTCTGAGAAAAAAAATTAATTTCATAATGGTAAATCAAATCAAAAACCTCGCTCAATAAAAGACAGTTCAAGATTGAAAAACCACCTGTAAGGGTGGTTTTTTTTATGAATGTTATCTGAAATTCAATAGTTAAGTAACAGACTGAGAGATTGTGTAATATTCATCCTTTTTCAAAGATTTTAATGATAGCTTGGATAAGTAAGCATGAGGGTAATAAATTATTTTCATGTTTGATAATGAAGGATTGTTTTGATCCAAAGCATTAATAAATTTATTGGCATGAAGGGAAGAATTATGAGTTATCAATCCATTAACCCATTTACCAATACTGTATACAAAGAATATCCATCACACCAACAACAAGATATTGATCGTGCTTTGGATTCAGCCGAATCTATTCTTAAATCAGATTGGGTAAAAAATGTAGATGATCGCGTAAAAGTTTTACAACGTTTGGCAGCATTATTTAGAGATAAAAAGAGTGAATTAGCCAAACTCATTACTTTAGATATGGGTAAGCTCATTGAGCAAAGTGAAGGTGAAATCGAATCCTGTGCTCAAATTGCTGAGTACTATGCAAAAAATACTGAACAATTTCTGAAATCAGTCCCCTATAAAACTGAGTTAGGTGAAGCTTGGGTGGAGCATCATCCATTAGGTATTATCATGGCTGTCGAACCATGGAATTTCCCATTTTATCAATTGGTCCGTGTATTTGCACCAAACTGTGGTATTGGAAATCCCGTATTGGCCAAACATGCAGGTATCGTTCCGCAATGTGCTGAAGCATTTGAAAAACTTGTATTAGAAGCAGGAGCGCCTAAAGGTGTTTGGACTAATCTATTTATCAATACCGATCAAGTCTCAGATATTATTGCAGACAAACGTGTGCGTGGTGTTGCATTAACTGGTTCAGAAGGAGCGGGTAGTGCGGTCGCTGCGCAAGCAGGCAAACACATTAAAAAGTCTACGCTTGAATTGGGTGGGAATGATGTCTTTATCGTGCTGGATGATGCGGACTTAAACAAAGCGATTGAGATTGGTTGTAAAGCACGTGTAAATAATACAGGGCAGGTGTGTACTGCAGCAAAACGATTTATTTTGCATAAAGACATCGCTGATCAGTTTAGAACGGGTTTAATTGAAGCATTTAAAGCGCTGAAAATTGGCGACCCATTAGACCGTAGTACCACACTGGGACCACTCTCATCGGAAAGTGCGCTTAAAAACTTGATTAAACAAGTGGATAAAGCAGTTCAGCAGGGTGCATCATTGGTTATTGGTGGAAAAGCAATTGATCATGATGGTTATTTCTATGAGCCGACAATTTTAGAAAATATTAGTCGAGATAATGAGGCTTGGTACGAAGAATTCTTTGGGCCAGTTGCTCAGATTTATGTTGCGGAAAATGAGGATGAAATCGTTGAAATCGCCAATGATTCTAATTATGGTCTTGGGGGTGTCATTCACTCTCAAGACATAGAGCGTGCAAAAAAATTAGCTTCGAGAATTGAAACAGGAATGGTGTGGATCAATTGGTTAACGGATACTGCTCCAGAATTACCATTTGGTGGCGTAAAGAATTCTGGTTATGGTCATGAACTGGCAGATTTAGGTTTTCATGAATTTGTACAAAAAAAATTAGTGGTGGTGAAACAATAGAGTCTTTGAAATAAAGCGATCTTCGGGTCGCTTTATTATTTGGAGTCTAAGATTAAATGGTGATATTCACCTGCACCTTTTATCTTAATATGATGTATTTCATCAAACCCTTCCTCAAAATCAGGTACTTCTAACTTCTTATATGTTGCTCGAACACCGACTTCAGGAATATTGGCTTTACCGCTTCGTTGACCATTGCGTTCTAGCGTACTTTTCAAATCTGTTTCAAAGTAATATGAAATCACTTCAAAACCTGCTGCTTTGGCACGTCGAATATAACGAGCGCGATCTGCTTTGGTTGGGTTGGTATTGTCGATCACCGTTTTGGTTTTAGAGGCTAGACAGGTTTCAAAGATCATGTTTTCCCGATGGCGAGTTTTTAGCATGTCTAGGTTAATTCTTAAATGTGAATGCGCCAAATGTAAAAGATAGTAGCTTGATTTGCCTGAAGCTTGAACTCCAGTGAAGATGATCAGTTGCATGATTCAATTACATTAAAAGTATAAAGCTGAATTAAATCACGGCTTAGACTTTGCTACAATTCAGGTATAAGTCTAATAAATCCAAATAAATAATGTATCGTCAAAGTCTAATTATCGCGTTAAGCATATTCATCTTCAGTCAGCTCACCGCATGTCAAAATTATTATTTAAGTCAGCCCAATGAACCTACTGAAGCGGCCTTGGTTGCCAACTCATATAAAAATGGTTTAAGTGCTGAAATCGAGTTGGATTATCTCAGCGTATTTCAAAATCTGAGACAAGCATATCGTCGATGTATCGGTTTCTCACGTGATGATGACCTAGTCTTTACTGAAAACAAGCTTGAAGAGCATATTGAAATGGCAACCCTATTTGCTCGAACAGAACGTGGTGAATACGTTCATAAGGCAACTGTAGAAAAGCTATCACCTACGTTGACAAGATTTACCTTGTATTTGCCTCAACGTTATCCTTTTCCCAATGCACGTTTTGAACAGGAGATTAAACGAGCATTGGGCAAAGATGAATACTGTAATATTTAAACCTAGTTAAGCCCCATCTGAACTCATTTGTTCAGGATATTCCTTGCGTTTACCACCTTCATAGCTTGCAAAACGGGGTGTTTCACGTGAAAACGTTGGAGCATCACTTGGCCAAGGCCATTCACCAAAATGGGTCTCACGATATCGTTTGAATGCAACATCAAGTTCTTCTTTGTTGTTCAATACAAAAGGTCCTCGCATTGCAACTGGTGCACCAATAGGTTCACCTTCTAACCATAAGATTCTCGCTTCTTGATCACCTGCTTCAAGTTGAATTTCGGTATCAGCTTTAAGCTCTACAAGATGTTTAAATTGAATGGGTGAATCAGCAATATTTAAAGTTGAACCCTGATAAAAGTAAGCAAATCGAGTAGAGGTCGCGGTCGTGGCTGGAATTTCAAGGTGTGCGCCAGCTTCTAAAGTAATTAAGTATATATTCACTTTATTTTCTGCTGCAGCTGCCCAAGAGTGTGGTGGGCGACTTAATGCATTTTGATTTTGATATTGTCCTGAAATAACTCGTATATCAATGCTGCGAGACTGGTGATCAGTCACTTTCACATGAGGAATTTGTTCACGCCAAAACATTTTATAATCAGCAGGTTGTTTTTTTTGTTCTGGAGATGAGTTAAACCAAATTTGAAATAATTCAAAAGGATTCTCCCGATCCTGATGAATTAACGGGAACATTTCACAGTGTTCAACACCATTTCCCGTACTTAGCCATTGCACATCGCCTGCAGCATATCGTCCACCATTCCCCAAGGAATCAAAATGATCGACATAACCTTGTTCCACTAAAGTAATGGTTTCAAAACCCGTGTGTGGATGTTCGGGAAAGCCTGGAACAACACTACCATAATACATATTGAATTCTTGATTGATTGCAGGATGAACTGGTCCCATTTCAGCATTCCCGGCAGGGTAGTGATCAATATGATGAGCAGTAAAGATGAAAGGATCTTTTAAATCTAAACGAAAAGTAATAGGAGTTATATTATAGATGGGTGAGGTAGACATGCCGACTCCATGATATTTGAATTATTTAAGATCCAAATTAAAGAGAAATCCCTCACTCCACCATCTCTATTTTGTGAAAATAATGTATATCAATCCTCGGCTTGATTATTTTCTGTAGATGATCCGGACTGAGTCAAAAGCATACTGGCTAATTTCACCATTTCACCTTGGATATTACCCATTTGCTTTTCTAAAGCTGCAAAATCGATGTTGTTTAAATTCACTTGGCCGTTTAGTAATGGTGAAGCTAATACATTTTCATTTGCCGTTAAAATATTAGAACGAATCTGGGCAATTTCTTGGCTTTTTAGGTCAAGTCCTGTCAATGCCTCATTAAATCCTAGTAATTGAGATTTCAAACTTTGCACTGACTGATCTAACTTTTGTGGATCTTTATTATTTACAGCTTCTTCTAAATCAGATTGTAGCTGTTGAATTTGCTCAATATATCCACCTGCTTTCAGCTGTACATCTGCCACATCACGTACAATGTAAAACATATTGCCTGACTTTAAGTCAGCTGGATCAGTGACTTGGACAGGAGAAGATTCTTCAATATTAGCTGCTGTTGATTCCTTTTCTTGATCGGGTTGTGATTGCGGCTGACAACCTAACATCACGAGACCGAAGCCAAATAATGCAAAAGGGGTAACAATGCTTTGAAATACTTTCACTAATAAAACCAAATCGTTAATCACTTCATTCCAAGATACGATACAAATATGAGTTAAATCTGAATATTTGCAAAGCAATAACAAAAATTTTGATGTGAAAGAGTAACTTATGATTTTGACAGATTAATGAAGATATTTATTGAATTGAATAAGAAATAATCAAGTGACAAGATCGTCACTTGATCTTGATGAGATTATTTCGCCAGTTCAGCATTAATTGCATCAACAATACGCGCATCATCTGCAGTGATGTCTGGTGCAAAACGAGCAACGACTTCCCCTGTTTTTGAAACTAAGAATTTCTCAAAATTCCATAATACTTCAGGGGGATTATTAGGCGTTAAACCATAATCAACCAGATCTTTCCACCAAGGCCCCTCACCAAGACGCTCTGGAATGGCATTTGTTAAAGTTTCATATAGCGGATGTTTATTCTCCCCAACCACTGGAATTTTCGCAAAAAGAGGGAAGTCCACTTGATAATTCACTGAACAAAATTGTTCAATCTCTTCATTACTTCCTGGTTCTTGTTCAAGAAAGTCATTGGAAGGAAAGCCAAGAATTTCGAATCCTTGTTGTTTTTTTTCACTATAGAGTTTTTGCAGACCTTCGTACTGAGGGGTAAGGCCACATTTAGACGCTACATTCACGATCAATAATACTTTGCCTTCGTATTGCGATAAATCAACAGGCTGCCCCTGAATTGTATTTACTGGAATGTTATAAACTGAAGCCATTTCAATGTCCTAATCATAAAGTACTTAAAATATGTAGATTGAAAATACCATGGCATATAGATCTCACCAAGGTGTCTACAGTGAAAAAAACAGGCCTGACGGCCTGCTTTATGAGTTAAGATTTTGTCCCGACTTGGTTTTTAAGATTCTGCATGTCCTGTAACAAGCTTTGTTGTAACTCAACAGCTTTCTTTTGTAGTTCAGTGATTTCATTCATATCAGGCTTTTCTTTAACACCTGCTTCTGCGAGGTCCAATCCAAGCTCATTCGATTCTTTCATTTTATCTCGAAGAGATGCACCTTCAGTACTTTTGAGCGCAAGTTTGTCCAGATCATCATTAAATTGATCCACATAGTTATCCATCTTCTCAACCACTGCGTCTAATTCAGCTTTATTATTGTTTTGCGCAGCTTGTGTCACTTCGTTTTGAAATGCCAAAGCCTCTTGAGCTTTTGTATTTGAAATTTGATCCAGTAAATCTAAGTCATGTTGAATATCTGCATTTACATTGCTACTTAATGTATTGCTTTGAACCGTTTCAGCGGCAGTAGGTGAGGATTGATCGTTAGACTTTTTATCACAAGCGGTTAGAAAAACAGCTGTAGTGCATAGTGATGCAATGAGAAGTTTTTTCATAATTTATCCTTTTTATATGCTCGGTTCAATGCACTTACATTCACGATGAAGCACATTAAAAAATATTCAGTTAACCCGTTGATGGGAAAATTCAAGCATTTACGATCTCATAGCTCACACACAGCTTCTAGTGTTGTTTTGTAGAGGAATCCCTGTAAAAAAGTGAAAAGTGTTTTAAAATAGAATAGCACTCTACTTAATTTTTTAAGTAAAAATCTCAGACTTAGATGGCTGTTCTGCAGTCATTAACAATGAGGGGGGAGTGTGTTTCATGGAATGAAAAAGTCTAAAAATTGATGAAATCTTGATCTTAACGATTAAATAAAAATTAGGATGAAAATATGACATTTGAAAAAAAGCATTTGCTCTGGGCTCTATCATTGCCAGTCATTGCTGTATTGATTTGGTCGTTGAATATAGCTATTACACGATATGTTGCAGAGTATATTTCACCTGTCAGTATTAGTTTTTATCGTTGGATTATTGCCTTTTTGATTTTAACACCCTTTATTCTACCTAAAGTCATCAAACAGCGTACTTTGGTACGACAAAATATAGTGAAATTAGCAGTGCTGAGTGCATTTGGTATGGTGCTTTATCAGGGGTTAGCTTACACCGCAGCACATTACACGACTGCAACCAATATGGGCATAATTAATGCCTTTATTCCAATTTTCACCATTTTTGTTTCACTGATGATTTTAAAAGAGTTTCCAACTCGATTTGCAGTGGTGGGTAGTATTTTATCATTTATCGGCCTGATTTATGTTATCGGTCAGGGGCGTCTAGATACACTGATGCATCTGGGTGGGCATTGGGGCGACATGATTATGATCGTCGCGGTATTCTTCTATGCTTTTTATGGTGTATTTCTCAAAAAGTGGCAACTCGAGCTCCCTTTAATGATTAGTCTTTATATTCAGATTGGTTTTGCAGTGTTGTACCACTTACCATTCGTTGCCGTATTGGGTCTCGATGCAATTGATCTGGATAACGGCTTGAGTGTGTTATATGCGGGAATTTTCCCTTCGATTATTGCGCCGTTAGTATGGATGTTGGCTGTTCAACATTTAGGCCCAAATCGAACCAGCATCTTTATGAACTTAATGCCAATCTTTACCGCCATTATTGCTTATGTTTGGTTAAAAGAAGCATGGACGATTTATCACAGTTTAGGCGGAATCGTGATTTTGATAGGTATTGCTTTAGCACAGAAAAAAACTTCATTCATAAAGGCTAAGAGTGTTTAAAAAACAGACAATCGATTTATTTTTTTATTATACTTAAAATCTATAAAAGCTTATTGATCTAAATTAACTATCATTAGGCTTTTTAAAAAGTAAAATTAATAATTAAAAATAGGTACTTAATTATATCAATTGAACTAATAATTAATCTTTATAAGAAAAATGATGATTTGAAACTCTAAGTCTTAGTAATTGTGTAATATTTTTTTTTGTAGCATAATATGCGTACTGCAGAGAAAGCGATAATACACTCTTTTTCTGTACAGATGAATTTCTGAACCCTCTGGATGTGATTAGCACATCCTTTTATATGCTCAGTCAATACCTTTATGACTGAGCTTTTTTTTGTCTTAAATAATAAGTTTTAAGTCTCAGCATATCATGCTTTTTAAGCACGAATGACATCACCAGTTTCTGCATCTAATATTCGGCTAGGTTCTTGGCTCAGGCCTAAATCTCCATTTAAATAATTTAATTCAGCACCAAAGTACTGATTGACTTCTTGCAATGAGCGAGCGGGGTCTAAACCAGCAGGATTTGCACTGGTTGAAACAATGAACCCATCAAATGCGTTACACAGTGCGATGCAAAGAGGATGGTTGGTGACTCGGATAGCAACCTTAGGATGTTTGCCTCGAATCCAAAGTGGTATTTGCTCATCAGCTGGGAGAAGCCATGTTGTGGCGCGATCTTGATAAGATGTTTGTGACCAACTTTCAATCACCGCATCGCGGCGGTCTTGAGGCAGCTTTGATAATAAATGTTCAACCTGACTGACTTGACCAGCCAGTAAGATCACCCCTTTTTCGATAGGGCGTTGTTTTAATCTTAAAATTTCTTTAAAAGCATTTTCATTAAAAGGGTCGCAACCTAAGCCCCATACTGCTTCTGTAGGATAAGCCAAAACTTGACCTTGTTTTAGACATTGAGCAGCCTCAGCAACTGAGGTTGTTAACATAAGCGTTCACCATTCTCTTGATTGAAAAGACTATTGTGAACCTTAATTTTAATTACGGCAACGTAGGTATAACCCAGATTGTTGAATACAGCGTCCTAAAAGTTCTAACTCCATCAAGTGGCTGGTGAGTGTCGCGGTGTCTAAATCAAGGGTTGCTGCAATTTGATCGAGATCGCGACCAACCCAATCTAATTGTTGAAATACAGCTAACAAATGTATAGGAATCGAATGTTCATCATCCTCATGCTTACTTAACTTTGGATGGTCTACTGAATGAACTATTTCGTCATTTTGGAACTCATTAGGATTGTTTTTTCGTGACAGTGATGCTTGTTGATGCTGCCATTGAGTCGGCAGGGCTAAATCTTCAAGGATCTGCTCAGGATGATCAACTCAGATGGCACCTTCACGAATCAACTGATGGCAACCTTGATGAAATTCACTATAAATATGACCTGGAATCGCAAAGGTCGTTTTACCTTGATTTGCAACAGCTTGGGCCGTAATTAATGAACCACTGCCCAATTGAGCTTCCGCTACCAATATCCCTAAACTTAAGCCACTTACAATTCTATTTCTGCGTGGAAAATTATGCTGAAGCGGTTTTGTCCCGGGTAAAAACTCAGAAATGATGGTCCCGTTCTGCTTCAAGATTTGATCATGTAATGGGCGATTTTGTGATGGGTAAATTAAATCTAACCCTGTGCCGATAACGGCGATTGTTCTGCCATGTTGCAAAGCACCCTGATGGGCTGCTTCATCAATCCCTTGTGCTAATCCACTCGTGATATAAAAACCTTGATCACTCAGATAATACGCAAAATCATATGCGACTTGTTTGCCATGTGGACTTGGTTTACGGCTTCCAACAATGGCAATTTGTGCTTCAGACAAGTGCTGTGCTTTACCTTTCCCAAATAAAATTGGGGGGCGGTCATGATAGGGCATCAATTGCTGAGGATAGTCTGGGTCTTGCTCAGTGAGCATAAAATCAGAATGTTGATGAATTTGATACAGAATTCGCTCAAATTCTTGTTGCTGTTGATCAGAGAAAAATTGAGATGCACGCTCGATATGGTTTTTATGTAAGTTGAGCTGATGCCATTGATTTAGATGATTTTTCTGTACAGCATCTTGAGCTGAACCAAAATGCTGAACAAGTTTTTGATAAGCACTGAGTGAATGTTGAACGAGGTACCAGAGTTTAATATAAGCCAACTGATGGTCGTTAATCTCGTTCAACATATCCGCACCTAATTTTAATTTTCAACCATTGGTGATGGTTCTAATACAGCACCTACTTTAATTGGAAGTGCGCTGTCTAGCACGTAAGCGTAACTTAATTGATCGAAAGTTTTAAAAATCATTAAATTGCCCACACGCTGATTAGGCAGTTGAATATTTTCTTTGGTCTTCGGATCTTTAACCACTTCGCCTTGTTGGAAAATACTTAACACGTGACCATTTTTTGCGCCGTGAACGCTTCCGCGGTTAATTGTGACAACACTATGTTGAGCTGCTGTACCAATAGAACCCATAACACGAATCACTTGACCGCCTGGCTGAATATCCGTTGTTGCCGTTGGATAGAAGAGGCTTGGTAATTCATTTTGAAATTTAGGTAAAACGTAATCACCGCGACGAACTTCGGCATTAAAACTTTGTTTAAGTTCTAAGGTTGAAATTTCATTTTCGTTGGCAACAGCGACTGCAGTAGCTACCTCAATCAGTTCAAGTGCACCTGTGTATTTTTTCCCTTTTTCATCTAAGAAAACATACGGTTCAGCTTCACGATAAACACCGTAGCTTTGTCCAGGGTTAATCCCTTGACCACGTGCATAAACTGTTTGACCTTCCCCAGCAACGATACGACGATCTGCCGAACCGAGAATATAAGGTGTGCTTTGCAAAGCATCAGGCGCAACGATGATACTTCTTTCTAGCCAAGGTTGAATATCATCCAAGGGAATAATTGGAATGGTATTCCCTAAGCTTTCTACACGTACTTGAGGTTTTAGATTGATAGCACCAAGATGACGACGAATAACGCCTTCACAACCGTCACCTTCATCTTTACCAATCAGTGGACGCCCATCTAATGTACAGAGTAGTAAGCGATCACCCGGGTAGATCCAGTGTGGATTTTTGACATGTTTATTGGATGCCCAAATTTCTTTCCAACGCCAAGGTGAGCGCAAAAATTTACCTGAAATGTCCCACAAAGTGTCGCCTTTTTTGACCACATAAACGTGAGGAGCACCAGCCTTAATCGATGGTGGGCTTACATTTGGACTGGCTTGTGTTATTTGCGCGGTAAACAAGCCCGCACTTATGCAAATTGCAAGTGAAAGGCAATGTTTCTTTAACCCCAGAGCATGTGAAAAAGCCATGCCATTGAAAACCTTTTTCATTATCATAATTCCTAAAATTATGTATCTATTTGCGCTATAATACGCATATTACACGTATTATTTGATGAAGCATTAACTTCATTTAATTTTTAAGATCAATGGCATAGCCGGTGAGGAGCAGCATGGCCTTATTACCAATTTTAAGTTTTCCTGATCCCCGTTTGCGTACTATTGCCAAACCTGTAGAGGAAGTGACGGATGAAATTCGTCAACTTGCTGCAGACATGTTTGAAACCATGTATGAAGCACCAGGTATTGGTCTAGCTGCAACCCAAGTTGATCATCATATTCAGCTTATCGTCATGGACTTGTCTGAAGATAAAAATCAGCCGATGGTTTTTATTAATCCTAAAGTCACCCCATTAACTGAAGATACCCAACCTTATGAAGAGGGTTGTCTATCAGTTCCACAAATATACGATAAAGTTGAGCGTCCGTCACGCGTCAAAATTGACGCAATTAACTTAGAAGGGCAAGCTTTTGAATTAGAAGCTGATGGTCTTTTGGCAGTATGTATCCAGCACGAAATGGATCATCTGAACGGAAAATTATTTGTTGATTATTTATCTCCTTTAAAACGCCAAAGAGCGCGTGAAAAGGTAGAAAAAGTCGTTCGTCAGCGTCAAAAAGAAAAAGTTGCTGTAAAGCGTTAATTCTCTAAGAATTTTAAATATGTTGATAAAGCCCAATTTCGATTGGGCTTTGTTATAATTGCTCAAATTTTATTTGGAATGACAATTTGTTCCGCAATGGGTTGCTGCTGAGTTTCGCAGCAGTATTATTACAGATCGCTGTTTTTCTTCAGCCTTTGCTTCCAGCGCAATATCAAATTGCGCCGGTCTGCGAAACGATCACCCGTGCCTTATTCGAACAGCCTAATCATTCTGGTCTTACCACGCTCGTTCATCACGCTCATCATGTTTCCACTTCACATGCGTTACATGAACATCATGAGTTTAAGCGCTATGTTGAATCCTCGCATAGTGGGCACGATCATCATGACCCAAACCATCAATGCCAATACTGTACTGTATTTGGTAATTTGATTTTGCCACCTGAGCTGAATGTTAAAGAAGTTTTTGTACGTTTAAATATACGTTTGATCGCATTCCAAAAAGCGTTCAAACATATTTATTTCGACTTACAGCGTTTATTCCTTTTACCTCAAGGTCGGGCACCGCCACTCTTTTCTTAAATATTGTCTTTATTTTTAGGGTCTTGAATGACTCTAGCATTGTCATATTTAAATTTTGAGTGAATATATCATGGCTCAGCCAAAATTCTATTTACAGCCACTAGCGGCTGCGATTTCCATTGCCTTTATTGCGCAAACTTCATTTGCTGAAGTCCAATCTACAGCTTCAAATCCAACACCTGATACACACATGACGAACTTAGCGCCAATTGTTGCTACAGCTCTACAAGGTAATGATGCTAATGGCTTGATTGTACGTGCAAACCCGAAGCAACCCATTCAGCCTATTCCTGCGTCGGATGGCGCAGATTACTTACAAAGTATTGTAGGGTTTAGCAGCGTAAATAGTGGTGCAGGTACGAACGGTGATGTGACCTTTCGTGGAATGTTTGGATCACGAATCAAAATTCTAACAGATGGAACTGAAAATTTAGGCGCATGCCCGAGTCGTATGGATTCACCGACTTCGTATATCTCACCTGAGAGCTATGATCGAATCTCGGTGATTAAAGGTCCCCAAACTGTCCAGTACGCCAACACAGGTTCAGCAGCAACAGTGATTTTCGAGCGACGCCCAGAACAATTGAATGATGAAAAAAATTATCGAGGTCAGGCAAGTGTATTAATGGGCTCTTTTGGGCGTTTAGACCAAAATATTGAGGCAGCGGTAGGAGATGAACAAAAATATATTCGAATCAATAGCAACCGATCAGTCTCAAATAGTTATCAAGATGGTAATGGGGCGACCGTACCATCAGATTGGAAACGATGGAATGCAGATTTAGCATTGGGCTGGACACCTAATGCAGATACATGGATCGAGTTAACTGGCGGTAAGGCTGATGGTGAGGCTGTATATGCTGGGCGAGATATGGATGGTTCTAAATTTGCCCGCGAGAGCTTGGGATTAAGATTTGAGAAAAAGAATCTCTCAGAGGTAGTTAAAAAAGTTGAGGCGCAAGTCAATTACAACTTTAATGATCATGTGATGGATAATTTTAGTTTGCGTGATGTCGATGGCGCGGATCGCGCTATGAATGTGACACGTCGTACTTTGAATGCACGTTTAGCCACAACGATGGAGTGGGATAAAGCAATATTCATTACGGGTGTTGATACTCAGAATAATCAACATGCTGGTGGAATGTATCATTCAAGCATGCCAATGATGAATACTCCACTAACAGAGGATATGAAGTTTCAATCTTATGGTGGGTTCACTGAATTATCATATCCATTGAATGATCATAATAAGTTGGTCACAGGTGTTCGGGTTGATCAAGTTAAGATTAAAAACTTAAAAATGGTTCAAGAACGTCAGGAAACATTACCAAGTGGTTTTATACGGTTTGAAAATCAGCATCCAGAGCATGATGCTAAAACCTATGTTGGTCTAGGCTATGTAGAGCGCGTACCAGATTATTGGGAGTTGTTTAAGACAGATTATCAAGGCAATGCTGTTGCTACCTTCAAGGATTTAGAAACAGAAAAAACCTTACAGTTGGATGTTGGATACCAACATAATCACGGGGCATTCAGTTCATGGGCATCAGCTTATGCTGGTTTGATCGATGATTTCATATTATTGAATTATGACCCAGCAAAAATGACTGGTCATGGTAAAAATGCTGCTGATTCTAGAAATGTCGATGCGACAATCGCAGGGGCAGAAGCTGGTGTAGGTTATCAATTTACCGATGCTGTTCAGGCAGATCTTAGTGCGATGTATGCTTGGGGAAAAAACACAACTGATCATCAACCTTTACCTCAAATATCTCCGCTGGAAGCACGTTTAAATTTAAGATATGTGCAAGAGCGTTTTAACTTAGGTTTATTGTGGCGTGTGGTAGATGGGCAGGATCGTGTCAGTATTAATCAAGGTAATATTGTAGGTAAGGACTTTAAAACGAGTTCAGGTTTCTCGACGCTGTCTTTAAATGGTACTTATCAAATTCATCAAGGTGTTGATTTGAGTATTGGAATTGATAATGTTCTGGATAAAGTTTATACGGAACACTTAAATAAAGCAGGTAGTGCTGGATTTGGTTTTGCACAGAATGAGCAATTTAATAATATAGGACGTAATTATTGGGCGCGTGTGAGTATGAAGTTCTAGTCATATTCAGTTTATTTGACGTATTAAGCCTAACACCCATTTAGATCGCCGTCTTAATGGGTGTTTTCTTTGAAATTGTCAGACATAAAATATGAATGTCCTTAAATGATATTGTGATAAGGTTATCATTATTTTAAAAATAATAAAAAAGAAGTAATGGATAATAAAATGACAACAATGAGTCAAGTTCATCAACTACATGGTCGTAAAGTAAAATTTGATTTCAATCATATTCCAAAGCATTGGATTGAAAATGACCCTGTTTCCACCCATATGTTGAATACAGCACATATGATTTTACCTGCGGGTGAGTTTTGGTTTTGCCGTGTATTTAATAAAGCTTTACCGTTCGTCAAAGACGAACAATTAAAAGCTGACGTGAAAGGTTTTATTCAGCAAGAAGCGATTCATGGTCGTACTCATCAACATGCACAAGTTTATTTTGATCAACATGGATTAGATGTAAAGCCGTTCATTCAACGCATGCATTATCTTTTTGAAATCCTTTTGGGAGAAAATCCAGTAGGTATCAAAATGATGAAAAAAGTGGTTGGTGAAAAACGTTGGTTAATCTTCCGACTGGGTGTGATTGCAGCCATTGAGCACTATACTGGTGTGGCAGGGCAGTGGAGCTTGGACAATACTTCATTGGATAAAGCCGATCCAATCATGGCTGATCTATTCTGTTGGCATCTTGCTGAAGAAGTTGAACATCGTACGGTTGCGTATGATTTGTTTAAACATATGTTTGAATCAGAGTTTAATTTCCAAATTTCAAAAAATGCTTTGATGACCTTTATCTTCCCTATTATGGCAGCGGTTTGGGTTGAAGGCGGCAAAACAATTTTGAAACAAGATAAAGATGCAGGTAAGTTTAGACATATGGGTACTTTAAGACTCATTATGCAAATGGAAAAAATTAGTCGTAAGACCGATCATATTCCTACCTTCAGTCATTTAACTTTAGCTACTATCCGTTGGTTTAGTCCAAAGTTTCATCCAGTGCAAGAAGGTAATACTCAACAAGCTTTGGATTATCTAGCACGCTCTCCATCAGCACTTCGAGCTGAGCAAGAGGCAACATTAAAAATGGCTTAAAAATATACATGCAAAAAACCGAGCCTTAGCTCGGTTTTTTATTTATTGATGCATACTTGCCAGCTGTTTTCCTGCATTTTGATATAAATCGAGAGCTTGTTCTTGTTGTGATCGCCCTTTACGCTGTAAATAAAGATCAAGCTTTGGTATTTTTTTTGCGCCAGCATAAATCACAGTATTTTTGGTCAGCAGATACAGTGGATACCACGGCAGTATTCGAGGCTTAAGCCCTAAATTTTTCATTTTTTTACGGCCCATAAAGATTTGGGTAACATCTAAGTGATTCTGGTAGGCTTTCTTCTGCATGAAACGTTTAAAATGTTTATATTCGCGTTCAAATGGTTCTTTGGATAGGCTTACTGCAAGCTGACGACTACTTTCATCCACTTGAGGATGAGCATAATTCATCCATTGCAATAATTTCCAGCCTTCAGACTCTTTATCAATCAGCCAGTGTTCGTCAACACCCATCAACCAGCCTGTATATTTCCAAAAATGCATAATCGCATCGACTTCACTTTTAGTTGGAAAAATACCGATTGCTCGAATACCTAAAAGCATTACACCGCTGAAAGCAATATTTGTCATTGCCTGATCATATTGGTTAATCGGCATTCCCCAAATATCCCAGTCCCAATCTTTGGATTTTTTTAGATGGTAGCGAACTAAAGAATGGATGAAACGCACAAAAATTGTTGAAGTAAAGCCATCATTAAAGCGTTGAAATCCATTCGGCTTAGTAACATCTAGCCACCATTTATGCGTTTCTGCTAAGCGCTTGCCTGCATATTTGCTTAGAGCACCTGTTAAAATCAAAGGTTGATTAAAGCCAGGGTATTGATATCCAGTCATTAGCGCGAGATCACGCATAATAAAAGTGACATTTGCGCCTAAACGATGCGTGAATTGAATTGCACGATCAATTTTTTCTTGATCGAACCAAACAGGCTGTTGTTCCACGAGATCAAAGAATGCTTTGATTTCAGGGACTCGTTTGGGAAGAGCATCTAAGCCTTGATATAACGCCGTTTCAAAAAGCTTTCTATTTTCGCGTGGATTGGTCATCACCCAATCCATTAAGCGATCCATCGGCACATCACCCGTATGTAAACTTTCATTTAACTCTAAATATTCAGCATAAGTGGGAATGAAGTTTTGATCGGTCATTTTGTGTAGAAGCTGAGACAATAGATCGCTGCGCTTCATTCGCTCATATGAAGCCATACGTTTTGGAATGCTAAAATTTGACATAGTGTAATTAATCTGGTTATTGTTTGATCAAAGATTAATATGAATATTTATTCGCATTCAATTCGCATTATTAGAATCGCTGCTATGAGAAAAAGACCCCAACAACAAAGAGCAAAGCTGGTAGTCGATAGTATTTTGGAAGCGACTCTGATATGCATTTCTGAAATGGGCCTAGATCAAGTTACTACGCCAAAAATATCTGAAAAATCAGGGGTGAGCGTAGGCTCTATCTATCAATATTTCGAAAATAAAGATCAGATAATTTTAGAATTGTTACGCCGTAAGAGTGAAAACTTAGGTTTGTCACTTAAAGCGCTGGCGATGAATCAAGAAGAAATGGATTTAAAAACCTTAGTCGATGTTAGTCTTCAATTCGGATTTGATGTAATGAGAGAAGATAATGGTTTCTTCTTTGAAGTCCTGAAACATTGGCATGGCTACAACAATTCAGAAGCCGCAAAGGTTTTAGAAAAGCATTTTTTGGAAGTTGGTTTATATGTATTCAATCGTTTTTATCGTCATTGGGACTTTGAAACACTCAAGCATAAATCTTTTGTGATTATTAATAGTACCTTGTTCACAATGATGAGGTTTGTAAGCAATAATGATTTTCTTATTTCAGAACAACAGCTTAAGCGGGAATTAAGTGCAATGATTTTGTCTTATTTAGACAGCGACAAGAGTTAAAAGCTCACGCAAATAAAATTATATATAAAAAACATATAGTTAATTTATGGTTGGTTTATTAACTATACAAACAAATAGAAAATATTGAAAAAATAGTTGCGTAAGAAAATAAATGGCCTATAATGCACATCCATCGGCGGTGATGTTGATTAAAACTTGTTGAAAAACAATGATTTAGCTGAATAGGTTGGATCTAAGTTTTGAGAATGGGTTGGAAAATAAATTAACATTGCTAGTTGACTTTCTGAAAAGAAAGCGTAATATAGCCGACCTAGCTTGATGCTGACGAAGCATTAAGAAGATCATTAAGAGATTATGAAGAACAACTTGTGTGGATTTTTACTGGTT
>NZ_JBWYIQ010000035.1:0-25572 GCF_056779795.1 Acinetobacter sp. ANC_7682
GCTCGAAAATCATTTTAAAGCCTTTGATTTGACTTTCTTTTACCTTAATAACGGATTTGTTTAACGCCAGCATACTTTTTGAAACACCACCAATGTTTCATATGATCCAACTCGCGAACTCTATGACAACTTTAATAAAGAGTTTGGAGCATATTGGAAAAAGCAGACTGGTCAAGATTTGAATTTTAAACAATCTCATGGTGGATCTGGTAAACAAGCGCGTGCTGTCATTGATGGCCTAGATGCAGACGTTGTGACTCTCGCACTCGCAGCAGATATTGATGCCATTGCTGAAAAAACCAATTTATTACCAAAAGACTGGCAGAAAAAATTCCCACAGAACTCTACACCCTATACCTCAACCATCGTGTTTTTAGTCAAAAAAGGCAATCCCAAAGGGATCAAAGACTGGGGAGACTTGATTAAAAATGATGTTGGAATTATTACGCCAAACCCTAAGACATCAGGTGGTGCACGTTGGAATTACTTAGCAGCATGGGCTTGGGCAAAACACCAACCCGGCGGTAACGATGCTAAAGCACAAGAATTTGTACGAAAAATTTATAAAAATACTAAAGTGCTAGACTCTGGTGCACGTGGTGCAACAACAACTTTTGCAGAGCGTGGCATTGGAGATGTACTCTTGGCTTGGGAGAATGAAGCACATTTAGCTCTTCGTGAACAACCTGGAAAATTTGAAATCATTACACCAACACTTTTCATTCTTGCTGAGCCCCCTGTAGCAATTGTTGAGAAAAATGCGCAAAAAGATGGCAACCTCAATGTAGCAAAAGCCTATTTGAATTATCTGTATTCTCCAGCTGGTCAAACCATTGCTGCCAAAAACTTTTATCGACCACGAAATGCAACGGTACTTTCAAAATATCAATCCGTGTTTAAACCTTTAAAATTAGTCACGATTGATAAAGAGTTTGGAGGTTGGACAAAAGTCCAAAAACAACATTTTGATAATGGCGGGATATTCGATCAAATTGTCAAAGCAAACAGTAATAAATAAATTAAGATTTAAGCATTAACTTATCGATTGCCGATCATATTCATGATCGGCATTTTTTTAACAACACACCTAAATCTTTTTTTTTAATATAAAATTCATTTTTTATTATTTTTTATGCATAAAGATTAGATTTACTCTAGCGCCATGTAACAGAATATTTTCTTTTGAGGTTGCCATGCGCTTTTCAGCTAAATTAAAACTTGGGGTTCTCGCAGCTTTTGTTTCAGCTGCTTCGCTTAGCGCTTCCGCTAAAGATTTATTAAACGTCTCTTACGATCCTACTCGTGAATTCTACGTAGAAGTAAATAAAGAATTTGGTGCGTATTGGAAATCTCGGACTGGGCAAAACGTCAACTTTCGTCAGTCACATGGCGGTTCAGGTAAACAAGCGCGTGCAGTCATTGATGGTTTAAATGCAGATGTCGTGACTCTCGCACTGGCAGCTGACATTGATGCGATTGCTGAAAAAACCAATTTATTACCAAAAGACTGGCAGAAAAAATTCCCACAGAACTCTACACCCTATACCTCAACCATCGTGTTTTTAGTCAAAAAAGGCAATCCAAAAAATATTAAAGACTGGGGTGATTTAGTAAAACCGGGTGTGGACATTATTACACCAAACCCTAAGACGTCAGGTGGCGCACGTTGGAATTATTTAGCGGCTTGGGCATGGGCCAAACACCAACCAGGTGGAAATGACGCCAAAGCACAACAATTTGTTCAGCAAATTTATAAACAAACTAAGGTCTTAGATTCTGGTGCTCGTGGCTCAACTACAACTTTTGCTGAACGCGGTATTGGCGATGTTTTGCTTGCTTGGGAAAATGAAGCTCATTTAGCACTGCGTGAACAACCCGGTAAATTTGAAATCGTGACGCCATCACTTTCTATACTTGCTGAACCACCTGTAGCAATCGTTGAAAAAAATGCAGAAAAATCAGGCAATAAATATTTGGCGCAAGGTTATTTGAATTTCCTTTACTCGCCTAAAGGACAACATATTGCCGCAAAGAATTTCTATCGTCCGCGTAATCAAACTGTATTAAAACAATATTCATCAACATTTAAGCCACTGAAATTGGTCACAATTGATCAAGAGTTTGGTGGCTGGGCGAAAGTACAAAAAGCTCATTTTGAGAATAATGGTATTTTTGACCAAATTACCAAAGCAAATAACACAAAAAAATAACCAATGGAGCATGACATGATACATACACTCATTGTACCCGGCGTCGGCGGAAGTGATGAAAATCATTGGCAATCATGGTTGCAACGTCAAGTCATGCCATGCTCACGTGTTCAACAAGATGATTGGAACTTTCCTTTACTCTCAGATTGGATCCATCGTTTTGTAGAAAAAATTTCGCAGATAGATGCACCCGTACAGATTGTTGCACATAGTTTTGGCTGTTTAACGTCTGTCGCTGCTCTGCATCAGCACCCAGAAATAGCACAGAAAGTTAAACAACTGGTTTTAATTGCACCAGCCAATCCAAGTCGTTTTGGTGAGAATGGTTTTGCTCGTTTGAGTTTGACTGATTATAGTTTTTACTTTCATCAAATTAAGATTAGCGTTCCCACAAAAATGCTCATCAGTGAAAATGATCCGTGGTTAGGTTTTGAGGATGCAAAAAAACTAGCAAAATCATGGGGTGTAAAACCGATTAACTTAGGTCAAGTTGGTCATATTAATGTTGATTCAGGATTTGGACCATTTCCAGAGATCTTCGATTTTTTGATTCATGATAAGCTGTCGAACTATATCAATAGTATTGATAATGGCAAGTTGTATTACAAATTTGCAATTTAAAGTTCGCCACTTATTCTTGATAAATTTTTCAATTCAATTGCTTATTGATTTCGGTAAGCTTTTTCTCTCATTTGAGGAGTAGTCATGTCGCAGCGATCCCGAGTGCTGCCAGGATTTGGTCTATCTCTAGGCTTTACCCTAGCGTATTTATCTTTAATTGTGCTCATACCCTTGTCGGCTGTTTTTATTAAGTCTTTAGGTATTGGCTGGGAAGGTTTATGGGAGATTTTAAGCTCTGAGCGTATCTTAAAATCATTACAACTAAGTTTCAGTGCTGCACTTATTGCTGCCTTCATTAATGTTGTATTTGGCTTATTACTCGCTTGGTGTCTCGTGCGCTATAGTTTCCCTGGTAAACGAATTGTTGATGCATTGGTTGATTTACCCTTTGCGTTACCAACAGCTGTTGCTGGGATTGCATTAACATCTTTATATGCTCCGACAGGCTGGATTGGTCAATATCTTGAACCCTTAGGCATTAAAGTCGCTTATAGTCCTATTGGCATTACATTAGCCCTGATATTTATTGGCTTACCTTTTGTGGTTCGTACAGTACAACCTGTACTGAGTGACTTAGAGACTGAACTTGAAGAAGCAGCGTCAGCATTGGGTGCAAATCGACTGCAAATTGTAACCAAAGTGATTTTACCAATTCTTTTCCCTGCTTTAATCACAGGATTTGCTCTCGCTTTTGCCCGTGGCGTGGGTGAATATGGTTCAGTTATCTTTATTGCAGGTAACCAACCCTTCGAAACTGAAATTGCGCCATTAATGATTATTTCTCGATTGGAAGAATATGACTATGCAGGTGCAACTACGATCGCCGTTGTCATGCTCCTTATTTCATTCGCTATCTTGTTCTTGATTAACTTGTTACAAGCATGGGCGAGTCGTCGTACAGGGAGAACTGCACAATGAGTTTGAATACAAATAGCAATGCTTTAGCGGAAAAATTGCAATCTCGTGATGCGACGCGAGAACCGACTTGGGTTCGTTGGACACTTATTGTCGTTGCCATGATTTTCTTCCTCAGTTGCTTAATCCTGCCTTTGATTTTAGTTTTTGTTGAAGCATTCAAACAGGGTGTCGGCGTTTATGCGCAAGCTTTAGTCCATCCAGATACGTTGTCGGCTGTAAAGCTCACCTTACTAACAGCTGCAATTGCTGTACCGCTCAACGTAGTATTTGGTGTGGCGGCGGCTTGGTCTGTTGCGAAATTTAATTTCCGTGGTAAATCCATATTGACCACGATTATCGATATGCCTTTCTCAGTATCACCTGTAATCGCAGGTTTGATGTTGGTATTGATGTTTGGTACTCAAGGTTGGTTCGGTGGATGGCTGATGGATAACGACATTAAGATTCTATATGCCGTTCCAGCAATTGTACTAGCAACCATCTTTATTACAGTTCCTTTTGTGGCGCGTGAGCTCATCCCACTGATGGAAGCTCAAGGTACAGAAGAAGAGGAAGCGGCAATCGTTTTAGGTGCTTCAGGCTGGCAAACTTTTTGGAAAATCACGATTCCAAATATTAAATGGGGCTTGATATACGGGGTTATTCTTTGTAACGCACGTGCAATGGGTGAATTCGGGGCAGTCTCTGTAGTATCGGGTCATATTCGTGGAGAGACCAATACATTGCCACTTCATGTAGAGATTCTCTACAACGAATATACCTTTAGTGCAGCATTTGCTGTTTCATCCCTCTTGGCTTTATTAGCGATTGTGACATTGATTCTTAAAACATGGGTCGAAATTCGCCAAGAGAAATTAAGCAAACGTAATGAAGATTCTACAGTTTAAAGGAAGTATCCGATGAGTATTCAAGTTAAAAATATTGAAAAACACTTTGGTGCTTTCCATGCACTAAACAATATCTCCCTAGATTTTCCTGATGGTCAACTCGTTGCATTGTTAGGACCTTCAGGCTGCGGTAAAACGACTTTACTTCGCATTATTGCTGGTCTTGAATCTGCCGACAGCGGTCAAGTGATCCTTGAAGGCCAAGATTCAACGAATGTTCATGTCCGTGAACGTCAAGTTGGCTTCGTATTCCAACATTATGCTTTATTCCGTCATATGACAGTATTTGACAATATTGCTTTTGGTTTACGTGTTCGTCCACGTTCTACACGCCCCTCAGAATCTGAAATCAAAAAACGAGTTACACGACTACTGGATTTAGTTCAATTAGGGTTCTTAGCAGATCGTTATCCAGCACAATTGTCAGGTGGACAGCGTCAACGTATTGCGCTTGCACGTGCGCTTGCAGCTGAACCTCGTGTACTACTTCTGGATGAGCCATTTGGCGCACTTGATGCAAAAGTTCGTAAAGAGTTACGTCGCTGGCTGAGAACTTTACATGATGAACTCCACATCACCTCGATTTTTGTAACCCACGATCAAGAAGAAGCGCTTGAAGTTGCAGATCAAATCATTGTAATGAATAAAGGTAATGTTGAACAAATTGGCTCACCTCGTGAAGTCTATGAAAAACCAGCAACGCCTTTTGTATTTGACTTCTTAGGTCAAGCCAATAAGTTCGAAGGGCATAATCAAGCGGGAATCGTACAGATCGGAAATGATCGCATTCAACTGCCTTTAGCTAAAGATTCACCTGAAGGTAAAGTGATTGCCTTCATTCGACCAGATGAGTTCCAAATTCATGCTCAACCTACAGACAATGCAATTCAAGCAACGTTCTTACGTGAAGTTTGGATTGCAGGAAAAGTGGTTGCCGAACTTCAAGGTCAAGATGGCAATCTCATCGAAATTCTACTCACTCCAGATGAAGCTAAACTGCATCAATTCCGCCCAAATCAATCGGTTTGGTTAACGACTAATACATTGCACTTATTTGCACAAGAAAACGCATAAAAATGTGTAGATGGGGCTTTTATATAGCCCCATCATTTTAAAGGTAACAAAGACTATGAACTTTCAACAATTAAGAATTATTCGAGAAACCGTCAGACAAAATTTTAATTTAACGGAAGCTTCCGCTGCCCTTTACACGTCTCAATCAGGCGTAAGTAAGCATATTAAAGATTTAGAAGATGAATTAGGTGTTCAACTATTTATCCGAAAAGGTAAACGCTTATTAGGGTTGACTGAACCTGGTCAAGCTTTGCTCGGTATTGTGGAGCGCATGCTGGTCGATGCAGACAATATTAAAAGATTAGCTGATGATTTTAATCGTGTAGATGAAGGTACATTAACCATCGCAACCACTCATACTCAAGCGCGATACGTATTACCACCAATTGTAAATTCATTCAAAAAATTATTTCCGAAAGTTCATTTGATTTTGCAACAAGCAAGCCCAACTGAAATCACTGAAATGTTACTTTTAGGCGATGCTGATATTGGTATTGCTACTGAGAATCTAACTACTGAAGAAAACTTAGCAAGTGTTCCTTTTTATAACTGGAAACACAGTATTATTACGCCTCAAGGTCATCCACTTACTCAAATAGCAGCGCGAGAGATTAGCTTAGAACATTTGGCAGAGTATCCGATTATTACCTATCACGGTGGTTTTACGGGACGTTCAAAGATTGATAAAGCCTTTGAAGACTCAGGACTTGATGTTGATTTAGTGATGTCTGCGCTCGATGCTGATGTAATCAAAACTTATGTGGAATTAGGTATGGGTGTCGGGATTGTCAACGATGTTGCCTACGATGCAGAACGAGATCATCGCTTAAAACAAATTGATACTGATTTATTTGGGGTGAATACCACTTGGATTGCTGTACGTAAAGGTCATTTGTTACGTGGATACGGTTACGAGTTTATTTCGCTATGTGCACCTAGTGCTGATATCAAAGCGTTAAAACGAGTAGCTTATCCTGAAGATTAACAAGCTACAAATAATAAAGGCACCATAGCGCCTTTATTATTTGCATTAACTTGCATCAAAAAACGAGCCGAAGCTCGTTTTTTTAATTGGATCTTACCAGTGGAAGCTCACACCCACTTTACCGACTGGAAGCCACTCATATTTGTCTTTAGATTCAATTTTCGCTTCTAAAGCTTCAGCTGCATCAGCACCAGTACCAGTACCACCAACTTCAGCTAAACCTACTGACGTAATATTTGCAGAAGGGTTACCAGTGTAATAAGCACCTACTTCACCAAATACACCGAAGTTTTTATTGATTTTAGGAGCAAAACCAAAACCTAAGTATGGAGCAAAGTCATTTTTGTATGACATTTTACCATCGATGAAACCTTGACCAGATGGAGCGTTGTAATTTTTGCCATCAATCTTAACAACATCATTCGTATTGTTTAAGCGCTTAGTAACATCGTATTCATTATCGATATATGCTACACCAGCAGCCATATATAGACCTTGAGCCCATGGATTTTGACTCGCGCCCCAAGGACGAATCTCAGCATTTAAGTATGCCAAACTATTATCCATATCTAAATCGTACTTAGTACCGTCAATAGATAAATCATCAGACCAAGAGATATCACCACCGTTGTAACCTAAAGCAAGACCAACGTATGGGTTAGCAGTCCAAAGTAATGCACCACCGTAACCAGTTGTACCAACTTCAGCACGAACACCAGTAGGGATTAATTGATTAGCTTCAAATACATTACCTGTACGTACAACTTGAGTGTCCGCCATAGCGAAGCCTGAAACAGATAATGCTGTTGTAACAGCGAGTAATTTTAACACTTTCATTTTTTTCTCCTCAAAGAAATGAGTTGTTCTTTAATCATTAATGTGTTCGACTCGGAAGCATCTTAATGGAGATTTCAAAGCTGGTTAATATTCAAATTGATGCTTTTTTGTTATTTTTTGATACAATTTTGATTTAGTTGTTGTTTTATAAATAATTTGTACTTAAGTCTTTTATTAACTTTTATTAACATACTTATAAAGAATAGTCATTATTGTCGGACATTTTTTCAGGATTAATTGTAATTTTTATAATCAATTTAGTGTAAAATCTTGGAAATTTTTTTTGGAAGAGAAGATTATGTCTCAGCTTTCGTCAATCATCGAACAAGCGTTTGAAGATCGTGCAAACTTCACAGCTACAGATTGCCCTGCTGAAATTCGCCAAGCAGTCGAGGAAGCAATTGCTGGCTTAGATAATGGTTCATTACGTGTTGCTGAAAAGATTGATGGTGAATGGGTTGTTCATCAATGGTTAAAAAAAGCTGTTCTATTGTCATTCAAACTCAATGATAATAAACCAATCGAATCATGCGATCTCCAATTCTATGACAAAGTAGACACTAAATTTACGGGTTGGACTGAAGAGCAATTTAAAGCAGCTGGCGTACGTGTTGTACCGCCTGCAGTTGCACGCAAAGGTTCTTACCAAGCTAAGAATGTTGTGCTTATGCCATCTTATGTCAATATTGGCGCTTATGTTGATGAAGGTACGATGGTTGATACATGGGCGACTGTAGGTTCATGTGCGCAAATTGGTAAAAATGTTCACCTTTCTGGTGGTGTTGGGATTGGCGGTGTACTTGAGCCTCTTCAAGCGAACCCTACGATCATTGAAGACAATTGTTTTATCGGTGCACGTTCTGAAATCGTTGAAGGTGTAATCGTTGAAGAAGGTTCAGTGATTTCAATGGGTGTTTACATTGGTCAATCAACTAAGATTTATGACCGTGAAACAGGTGAAATTCACTATGGTCGTGTTCCAGCAGGTTCAGTGGTAGTTTCTGGTAGCCTTCCTTCAAAATGCGGTAAATACAGCTTGTATGCTGCAATTATCGTGAAAAAAGTCGATGCTCAGACTCGTGCTAAAACAAGTTTGAACGACTTATTACGCGCTGACTAATTTTTTTATACTTTATAGTATTTGGAGTTACACTCCCCATCTCTACGGTTAGTAATAATCGTAGAGATTTTTCTTTTATATAATCTCTATTTTAGTTTGGTTTTGTCGATATGAGTAATTTGCGATCTTCCGCTATTCCTGTTTCTGATCCGTCTGCGGGGTTACGTATTACGGAGATCTTCTATTCATTACAAGGTGAAGCCAACACTTCAGGCTTACCTACAGTGTTTATACGCTTAACAGGTTGTCCGCTGCGTTGTACTTATTGTGATACCACCTATTCTTTTGAAGGCGGTGAACGACACTCTTTAGAGGATATTATCCAGACCACGCTTGATTTTAAGACACCTTATATTTGTGTTACTGGTGGTGAACCATTAGCCCAACCCAATGCGTTACCACTCATGGAGCGTCTAGCAGATTTAGGCTGTGAAGTTTCCCTTGAAACGAGTGGAGCACTAGATGTTTCAAAAGTGGATCGTAGAGTTTCCAAAGTCCTAGATTTAAAGACACCAACTTCAGGTGAAGACTCACGTAATTTAATGAGTAATTTAGACCATTTAACTCAACATGATCAGATTAAATTTGTCATATGCAATCGTGAAGATTATGAATGGTCTAAACAACAAGTGAATCAATATGAATTGCACAAGCGTGTAAGTACCGTTTGGTTCTCACCTGCGTTTGCTGTTGAAAAAGGTGCTGCAAAGTTACCGCAACTTGCGCGTGATTTAGCACAATGGATCTTAGAGGATCACTTACCAGTTCGTTTCCAGCTTCAATTACATAAGTTGCTCTGGAATGACGAAACAGGTCGTTAAAATGTAACAAATAGCTCAAATTAAAAACAGTACAGCACTTTTTGTGCTGTTTTTTAAAGAGAAAATGATCTTTTAGTGCGCTGACACTTTAATGGTCGTGCCATTTAAATTAATCCCTTTCATTGAAATATCCCCAATCTTATTATTTATTGTTGATGCATCTCCAACGCCTACTCCCCATAACATTGCATTAAAGCCATTTTGATCTCCAAGACGATTTATTTTGAGTTCCAGTCCATCTGTACGTATCGAACCTGCAACATCGAAATCAAGATTATTGATGCCGAAACGCCCTGGTTGAGTATTTTTTAAATTAATAAATTCTATTCCGAATGCGCCACCACCATCATGATCGTGGACTTTGAAGCCCTCTAAACGTAAGCCGTCTTTAAATATTCCATTCAGTTTTAAAAGACTGCCTTGAGGTGCTGAACCGAGCTGAATATTGGTAGAGAGATTGGATACATAAAATTTCATATTATCCATTATTTTAACGGGGTCACTATAGCCTCGTCCTGTTGGACTAACTTGACCCGATTTACCCACCCAAATATCACCGGTATTAATAATAATATCTTCAGGAACAAATACACCTAAATTCAGAAAAGGGCCTGTAGTACTACTCCCTCCTTGAGCATCGATTTTTAAGGTAATACTAATATCTGCCGAACCAGAAGAAAGTGATAATGGATTCTTACTACGTCCATTCGCTGTACCGAAAATTAAGGCACCTGCTTTTGTGTTTCCTTCGTTGTAATCTGGCCCGAATCCACTGTTATCGTGCCAAATCAAATCAGCTTGAATGGGTCCACCTGGTAAAAGGCTAATCGTAATACCATCTTGTGCTGCATATGTTGACAATTCTTGATCTGAAAGCTCCTCAAATGCAAAAGAATTTGTACTGATCAACGCAGCAGTGGTTAAAATTAAAGTATTAATTTGATTCATTTTGATTCATTTTGATTCCGTAAAAATTATTTTTGTAAGTTTTAATCAAGTGTTTGTTAAATTATATTTAATATTTAAACAAAAACAACAACTGTTTAAACTTTATTCGACTCAAAAGAGAGTTTTATCTCATCTTCTAAAACGAACATTTCACTTTCTTTATAATGATCTCATTTAGTTTTGTAACTTCTGCAGATCTATATATTCAAAAATTTATACCCCATTATTCTTTATATAATCAGTTATAATTCATTTTTTATTTGCTTTAATTTTTTGGAGTTCTCCTATGCGCCCTCGTGCCATTGTATTGTTATCAGGTGGTTTAGACTCAACGACTTGCTTGGCTTGGGCGCAAGCACGCTATGAATGTATCGCTTTAAGTTTTATGTATGGTCAACGCTCAACAACTGAATTGGATGCTGCACGTAAACTGGCACAACAAGCAGGCGTTGAACATCGCGTGATTAATATAGATTTGGGTAATTTAGGTGGTTCTGCATTAACTGATCACTCCATTGATGTTCCTGATCAAGAACAAGAAGGGATCCCTGTCACTTATGTTCCAGCACGTAATACGATTTTCCTGTCTTATGCACTTGCAGCAGCAGAAGTGTTTGACGCAGAAGCCATCGTAATTGGAATTAATGCTGTGGATTATTCAGGTTATCCAGATTGTCGACCAGAATTTATTGAAGCATTTGCCAATATGGCAAGATTAGCGACAAAAGTAGGTGTGGAAGGAAAACCTCTTAAATTTGAAACACCTTTACTACAATTATCCAAAGCAAATATTATTCGCTTAGGCATCGAACATGGCGTAGACTACAGTCAAACGGTATCATGCTATCAAGCAGATGACCAAGGACGAGCTTGTGGAAAATGCGACAGCTGTCGTTTGCGTAAACAAGGTTTTGCAGATGCTGGCGTTGAAGACCCAACTCGTTATATACCGTAATAACAGGGTGCCATATATGAAAAATTTAAAATCAAACATTATTCTTTCAGCCATTGTTTCTGCTGCAGCACTTTTCGGTTCTGCTGCTCAAGCAAATGAGCCGAATAATAAAATGCAGCAAGCCTACAAAAGTACTAACGTAAAATCTGCACTGATTAATGTTTGTAAGGAAGAAACTGCTAAAGGGAACAAGCTTTCTGCTGCCGAAGTCAGCAAATATTGTACATGTGCAATTGAAGCAGACGGCAAGCTCACTAATGCTCAAAAATGGGAAATCCAAAGTGCGATTAACCAAAAGAAAAGCCCTTCTACTTTAGCTATCGTGAAGAAACAGAACGCTGATCTTCAAGCATGCTTCGGCCCACAGTTAACGTCTAAGCTACAGTCGTTAACAGAGGAAGCAATGAAAGCAGCACAAGCTAAAAAATAAACGCAGTTTACATAAGATAGCCACCTCGTGTGGCTATTTTTTTGAATTTCCCTATATATAAATGTAGTGACAAATTTTGAGGAAAATATAATGTCAACGGAAACGATTAGTTTACCCAATCAAACATTCCCAACAACTACAGGTTCTGCGAATTTAACTGAGTTGAATACAGATTGGCTCATCATTTATTTTTATCCTAAAGATTCAACACCTGGGTGTACAACGCAAGCTGTTGGTTTTTCATGTTTGAAAGATCAGTTTGATGCGCTTCATACCACTATTTTCGGTGTTTCTAGAGACTCAGTAAAAGCCCATCAAAACTTCACCGAAAAGCAAGCTTTAACAATTGATTTGATTAGCGATAAAGAAGAAGTGCTTTGCCAACACTTTGATGTGATTAAAGAGAAAAATATGTATGGAAAAAAAGTAATGGGGATTGAGCGCTCAACTTTTATTTTTCACCAAGGAAAACTCGTTAAAGAATATCGTAAAGTCAAAGCTGCAGGGCATGCTGAACAAGTGCTTGAAGATTTAAAAGCTTTGCAAAGCTAATAAAAAAACCCACGATTGACGTGGGTTTCATCTACTTATAATTTTTTTTTAACTACAGTTAGAAATCAAAGCTTACGCCAAGTTTATAGGTACGTCCTGCACCCAATGTGGTAAAGCCACTGTTAAATACACCCGCCCAATATTTTTCATCTGTGACATTGTCAATATTGGCACGGAAAGTCGTATCTACACCGCCAAGATTGGTTGTGTATTTCGCACCGATATCGAGTAACGTATAGTCAGGAAGTTCGAGCGTATTAGTATTGTTGAGATATTGGCTATCTACATAGTTAGCACGTGCATTCACACTTAAACCATCCACCGGTAGTTTATACTCAATGCCAAGCCCTGCTGTGAACTCAGGTTGACCTTCTACTGTATTTCCCGAAAGCTCAACTTTTCCACTCATACCTTTGGTATATTCAGCATCAATATAAGCCAAGTTACCCCAAATAATCACATCATCTGTGACATTGCCTGAGAATCCATACTCAAGTCCTTTCGAGGTAGTTTCACCACCATCGGTCGTAATCTGAGTCGATCCATTGATCGGGGTGGCATAAAACTCTGTAATTGTACTTGGTTTTTCAATTTGATATGCAGCAAGGGTATGTAACCAAGAACCATGTTGATATTTTGCGCCCATCTCATACTGTTTAGTTTGGAATGGTGCGAATGTTTTTCCAAAATTCACATCTGTTTCCGTCGTTACAGTATTGCCTTGAGACAACCCTTCTACATAACTTGCATAAAGCGAGATATCTTCACCCCAAGGTTTCACCACGATCCCTAAACTTGGTGACACTTTATCTTCGCTATATTCAACGCCAGTCAATGGATTTTTGATGTCCATATCTTGGTAACGTGCACCTAAAATGAATTGTAATTTATTATCAAGCACGGAAATTTGATCAGTGAATGAATAACTGATGAAATCATTATCGGCCTGTTTAAATATTTCAGGCGCCTGCTCTGGCATATGACCTTCGTGGCTTGGATGGTAGAGATTGGTGACAAATGGGACAGCTGTAGATCCTTGTCCTTTATGTTTCACCGTTTCAATATTTAAGTAGTCTGCACGTAAACCAACTTTATGTTCAATTGATCCAGTATTAAATGCACCCTCTAAACCTAAGTTTGCTGAGGTATTATTTTGCTTTAGTTTTACATGATAATATTGAGAGTTCGCGTCACCTGCATCATTGATTACGATCATGCGTGTACCAAAAAGATGCCCTTGATATTTTTGTTCTGCAGTACCAACGCCAGCAATGACTTTTAAATTATCTAGTAATTTATATTCACCTGACAATCCAACATATTGTGCTGATTGTTTACCATGGATATTCGGGAAAAAGTTACTACGACCGTCAGGTGCATCTAAGACTTTGCCAAGCTGTGCAAATGAAACCATCGCAGGCGAACCACCTTCACGTTTATCATCCGTCACATAAGCATCAAAATTCACTTTTGCTTTATCAGTGGTCCAATCTAATGCTAATACGGCTGAGGTACTTTCATCTTCTAGGCCATCAACAACATGTTCACCTTGTCCATAATTGGCACTTAAGCGAGCACCAAACTGTTCATCTTGACCAAAGCGGCGTGCAACGTCAAAGCCAGATTTATAAAAACCTTCTTCTTCGAAATTCGCGGTGACACGGGTAAGTTCTTTGTCTGCACGTTTCGTATTTGCAACGATTACACCGCCAACGCTTCCACCCGGTGCCATCCCTGCAACAAGTGCATTCGGTCCTTTGAGCACCGTCACTGAATTGAGAATATCTGTGGTCACACGCCCCGTAGGTGCCATGCCATAAGTACCGTTTAAATTGTAATCTTCCCAATTCACACCAAAACCACGAATACTAAAGTTTTCATTGAGATGCCCACTATTGGTCGTGGTACGAATACTTGGGTCGATCTTTAAGACATCCATAATGGTATGCGCGTGTGCATCTTGAATGGCTTGATCGCTGTAGTTACGGATGGTAAACGGCGTGTCTAACACATCCTTTTCACCTAAAATATTCAGTGTAGCTTTTTTTTTCAGTTTACCTGTGACATCGGTTTCTTGTGAGTCTGCTTTTACTACAATGGTTGCCAATTGTGTTGGTTCTTGCGCAACTGCAAAACATGGTATAGAAACTAAAGACAAAAATAATAGATTTCTTTTCACGTGGATGCCCTCTTATATACGGTTTTGGGCACATCATACACAATTTAAATGATAATGATTTTTATTTATAATTATTTTATCATTAATATTTACTTTTGTTTTTAGCTAGTTCACAGTTATATTCGATCATATTACAACCTTAGAAAAGTATCTCGTCCAACTTATTCAGAGCGACTTGGTTTGAAAATTTAAGTAAGCATAAATATCAAGTTATCGATCGAAGCACAGTGAATCTAGCCATGAATAATCTAAGACAGTATTAATTAAAATTTTAAATATGATCAAAAATTATGAGGTGGTTCTTAGAGTTACAGATGCTGTGATCAAACATTTGGAAAATAAAAGTTATCTTTTAAAAGGTTTTTTGCACAACTCCATGCTTTAATTTCTAGTTAACTAATTAAGTGATAGGCAATGTACCACATGATTAAAGCAATCAAAATATCCAAGACTTGCCATGCGCGGGGATTGTTAAAGTAAGCTGATAGATATTGCGCACCAAAACCCAAACTAAAGAAAAATAACCATGATGCCGTGATCGCACCGATAGCAAACGATAATAAGTGATCTTCAAATTGCGTCGATATTGCGCCTACAAGCACGACAGTATCTAGATACACATGGGGATTCAGCCATGTGAATGCCAAGCAAACGAGAATAATTTTAAACCATGAAACAGCCGTATGATGATCAACACACATCGATTTTTTGGTCGAAAATGCTTGATAAAAATGATGTAAACCATATACCACTAGAAATATAGCCCCACCCCATTGTGCATATGTCATCACTTGTGGATGGCCTGAGATAAACTGCCCAAATCCAAATACACCAGCCAAAATTAAAAGTGAGTCTGAAAAGGCGCAAATGAGGCAAATAGACAGAACATATTCTTTTTTTAAGCCCTGTTTAAGGACAAAAGCATTCTGAGCGCCTATCGCCATAATCAAACTTAAACTCGTTACAAAGCCATTAAACAGTACGGATAAAGACATAAAACACCCAATATTTATCATTAGGCGGATTATGAACAATTCAATCTTAAATTGAGTATTATTAAATTAATATTAAGTTCATTAAGTTTTTCTAAATCATGATTTTCAATTATAAAGACTGTGTCGCATTTATCACCGTGGCGGAAACTGGAAGTTTTGATCTGGCTGCTAAAAAGCTTTGTCTCTCTGCTGCCGCAATTACTCTTCGTGTCCAACAATTGGAACGGCAGATTGGTCAAACATTAATCCTGAGAGAACGACCTTGTCGTGTGACACATTCAGGTGAAATATTGCTTGAACATTTATTACGGCAAAAGCGTCAAGAAGAAAATGTTCTGCAACTTATTCAGGGAAAAAATCTAAATTCTGAGTTTTATAAAATTATCATTGGAACGAATGCAGATTCATTAGAAACTTGGCTTTTGCCTGCGATTGCTGAAAAGTTAATAGAGCATAAAATCACAATACAACTTCGAATAGATGATCAGGATCATACGCATCAATTAATGGAATCAGGCTATGTAAATGCATGTATAAGCGCTGAATCCCAACCCATGACAGGTTGCCACTCAGAATTTTTGTTCACGATGCGTTATCAAATGGTGTGTACGCCAGAATTCAAATTAGCATGGTTTAAAAACGGACTAAATCGCGATTCCTTTCGCCGTGCGCCTGCGGTCATCTTTAATGATAAAGATCATTTACATGAAACGATTCTACTGAATCAATTTGGATTACCGCAATCTAGTTATCCATATCATTATGTCCCCTCTTCTAAGTCATTTGTCGATGCAATCCAACTCGGCTTAGGCTATGGCATGGTGCCTGAACTTCAAATTCAAGACTTACTCGACCAAGGACTATTGATTTGTTTGTTGCCTGAGGCAACACAAGACGTTGATCTATATTGGCATCATTGGAAACAGCAGTCCCCACAACTCAAACATATTACTGACATACTCATGACATTAAAAAAGCAGTGAGTGAATCACTGCTTTCTTTTCATCGATTTAGTTGGCTTTCCACTGCCCTTCAAGCTTGATATTCACTTTTTCACCAATTCCACCAATCGCTTTGCGCATACCGAAATCACTACGGTTGATGACTGTTGAAGATTGTACATTCAACACATTTGGATTCGATGCATTTGGAGTTAAAGTTGTATCAAATGAAACTGGGCGTGTCACACCACGCATGGTGAGTTGTCCATCAAATTTGTATTTATTATTTCCTAAAGCACGAATTTGATTACTTTGAAAGGTCACAGTTTTATATTTGCTTGCATGAAAGAAACTGTCACCAAAGACCATATCCTTTAAAGAGTTTTTGCTCAGTTTAAGGCTATTCACATCCATCACAAATTTAGCTGAACCTTGATTAGGCTGTGCCGGATCAAAATTCATCTGTGATTGATACTTTTGAAATTGCCCATTTACAATCGACATTCCTGCAGATCGGATATCAAAGCTGATCTTACTTCTAGGTGATAGTGTCCATGTTTGCGCTTGAGCAAAAATAGAAGCAGACAATAGCACTGTGGCCAAACTCATTTGTGTAATAGTACGCACGATTTCCCTCGGTTTTCTTGTGTTAAACACAATCATTCAATTGATGCACTCAAACTTGTACTGTCTTGACGTTGGAATTTAGTTTTAAGTTGTTGGTAAATTTCTGAATTTTGAAACGCTTGTAAAAATTGCATGGTTCCGTGGGGAAGTTCTTTTTCCATAATTTCCCCCCGATAGTATGCTTCGCGAAGTGGTGTTGCAGAAATTGCACCTTTTAAACTATCGAGTTCCAACATCTCCCACTCTGGGAAAAATTTTAGATAATAGGATGAGTCATCTTTAAAGTGGCCGATTAAGCCAACTTGATCATTTGGCTGTACTACACTCGCCACTAAAGATTTGACCAATTTTTGCCATTTTTCATCATTATAAACATCAATGACGTGTACAAATTTGATTCTTGCCTGTTGATCAGGAGAAAAGTTAGACAAAATCATCTGTTCACGTTCAATGGCTAAAAATGGATTTTTTATATTCCGCTCTAATTGAGCAGAACCAAGCGCTAAAATAACGTTCTGGCTATGCGTTAGCGCAATTTTAATGGTTTCCATATGTGCCAAATGAAAAGGCTGAAAACGTCCGATATAAACCAAATAATCAAATTTATAATTCATCGCCAAGTCACGTTTATGAACTGATCAGTTATGTCACTCTTCGCCAGAATACGACATAATAGATTTCATAAAATCTATATTAATTGAAAGCAAGGATAGTACGATGTCATTAAGTTGTATTCAACAACCTCATGAGCATTTAAATGCAAAATTAGAAGATGGTGTGTTGACCTTGGCGATTAATCGTCCTAAAGCCAAAAATGCATTATACGGCGAATTATACCTATGGATCGCCAAAGCCTTTGATGAAGCAGACAAAGAGCAATCCGTTCGTGTGGTCATTTTACGTGGCGAAGATGCAGACTTCAGTGCTGGTAATGATATGCAAGACTTCATGAAATCTGCGGCGATGAAAGATCAAATTCGCCCAGAAGATGGTCCTCCTTTCGTACTGTTAAAATCTGCTGCTAAATTTTCCAAACCCTTGATTGCTGCGGTACGTGGTGTGGCAATTGGAATTGGCGTAACGATCTTATTGCATTGCGACTTAGTTTATGCAGATAACACTGCTTTGTTCCAAATTCCATTTGTAAGCTTAGGTCTTTCACCTGAAGGCGCATCTAGTAAATTACTAGCACGTCAAGCAGGTCATGTGAAAGCAGCAGAACTTTTATTAACTGCTGATAAATTCGACAGTGAAAAAGCATTGGCTGCAAACTTGATCAACAGTATTGAATCTGACGTTTATGCAACTGCCGCTCAAAAAGCCACTCAACTGGCTTCACTACCACTTGCTTCTCTCGTGCAATCTAAAGCCTTAATGAAACATGATGTTGATGAAATCGTGTCCTGGATTGATCATGAAGCAGTAATCTTTATGGGGCGCGTCGGCTCTCCAGAAATGATGGAAGCTGTACAAGCTTTTATGCAAAAACGTAAACCTGATTTCACACAATTTAATTAAGCTAAAAGATCCGAGTCTCACGACTCGGTGAATACTCTCAATCTAAGGAATGGATCATGACGACTGAAAAAAAACGCTACTACGAACCTGCACCACAAGGCATTGATGTTGAAAATTTCAAAAAGGTCGTGACCAGTCGTCGATCTGTTCGGAAGTTTACAGGAAAACCTATACCGTCTGATATCCTCGATCAATGTTTAGATTTAGCACTCTTGGCCCCTAATTCATCTAACTTACAACCTTGGACTTTTTATGTTGTCCAAAATCCTGAAAAGAAACAAAAGATTGTAAAAGCGTGTCTAAATCAATGGGCTGCGCGCACAGCGGCTGAATTGATTGTCTGTGTCGCACGTACAGATCGAATTAATGAAATGGCAAAGCTTAATATTCAAGAATTTCCATTTCCTGAGATTCCTCCACTCGTCAAAAAATATTACACCTATATTCCACTGAATTATAAAACGGGTTACTTAAATGCAATTGGTAACTTTAAGAAAGTAACTTTCAAAGTAGCACGTACTTTTGACAAACAAATGCCTGTTACCGCTTTTACACCTGCGGATGCCAAACTTTGGGCAGCGAAGACAACAGCTTTAGCCTGCGAAAATCTTGTACTCGCGCTCAGAGCTTATGGATTCGACAGTTGTATGATGGAAGGTTTTGACGAACCTTTAGTATGTAAAACATTGGGGCTAAATGCTAAAGAGTTTCCAATTATGGTCATTGGTGCGGGAGAGCGTGCTGAAGATGGTGTGTTCTACCCACAATATCGTTTCGATCGAGACTTATTTATTCAAAAAGTTTAAATGTAATATCACACATTTTTGATGACTTATTTTTCGTGTTGACACTTCAAACAATTGCTTACTGTTTGTAGTGTCAATTTTTTTCTTTTATCTCGATTTATATTTTTGATTGTATTTTTCCAAAAATGATTTTAAGCCAAAATATTAATTGAGAATAAGATGAAAATTAAACTTCCCTCAAGCATTGTTAAACATATAGATCATTCAGCTCTAGTAAATGGTCAAGCTTTTGATCCAAACACTGCGATCCACACACCTCTCGGGAAATATACCTGTGTACACTACGGGATCATGATTCCCAATCTACCTGCCCCATTCAACTTTTTAAATATGATTGTGGTTGCAGGACAACCTCTCGTTAAAATATTCAGAAATTCTCATTTAATAAAAACTTCAGATTTAGATACCGCAAATCTATTAATTGGTACTGCTGCAACGCAGCCTAATTTATTTTCTGGATATAGTATACAGCATGAATGTTTACTGGCGACTAATGGTCAATATCTCAAATTCGGTAATGACTTAATTATAGAGGCTAACTACCCAGACATTAAAGCAACTCGCCAAGGTCATGCTTTCAATTATGAACTTGAATTAAAAGCGACTGATAAAATCGCACATTTTGTTAAACTTGCAGGAAGCATGTATGAACATTGGTCACTGCTTTGTGAGTACCAAGGATATTTAGAACTCGATGGGCAGAAAACTCAAGTTCAAGGTCTATGCACCTTCGAATATGCACGTGGTGTCAATATCAACATTCCCATTCGATTTTTTACTTATCAAATCTTAAATATTAATAACCACACTCAAGTCTTATTTGTGGACACTCATGGTCCAATGGGCTTAGTTTTGCAAAGTCGTGTTTATGTTCGTTCTGTAGATCATCATGGAGGAATATACGAACGAGGGCTTGAATCTGTGGTGCATGAATATGAGCCTGAACCTGTAACTACACCAAATGGCATTAAAATGCGTTTACCTCGAGTCTTTGAATGGCAAGTCAATGATGATCAAGGCAATCTTCTGATTTCTATTTATGGCAAGGCTAATGGCGACTTTAAATATGGTATGGCTGGCGGTTATGCAGGTAGTTACCAATATTCAGGTCAATTCAAAGGTCAGCATATTCAGGGTCGAGGTTATATTGAGTATATTGATCCTATAAGCAATTAAGCGCTTCTAAGCAATTAAGCGCTTCAAAATAAACTTTCAATAATTAAGCCTCATGAGATGGGGCTTTGACATTTAAAGACATGTTCATTCATTCAAATTATTTCTAAACTCATTTCAACATTATAATTTCAGCATTTTAAACTGAGGATAGAGCATCCTTAGTTTTTCCAATGCATGACTTGAGTCTTGAATATCGGTATGAGCGCAAGAAAAAGTAAAATCAGAACCGATGCTGGTATTTTTCCAAGCATGGTATACGAGACACTGCAAAATATGGGCGTTGATGTGGATTTAATATTTTCGCAATTAAATGCGTTACAACATCCAATCGACTATCCTCAACGCGATTTAAGATATGACAATCGTGTTCAAAAAAAATTCTGGGAACTCACAGAAGTTATTACACAAAATTCCAATATTGGTTTAACTGTCGGTCACCATCTCCCCACTTTTCGTGGTCAACTTTTTGAATACATTTTTTTAAGTAGTGCAAATTTTGGCGATGCATTAAAAATAGCAATGAAATACTATCAATATTTCACTACAGGATTGGATATTGAACTTCACATAGAAGATGACACCGTTACCCTAAAAGGTTTTCATCACCCTGTCCGTCATTATTTAGAATGTACGATTACCATTGTTTTATCTTTTTTTGATTATATCAGTCAGGGAAAATTTCAAGCACAAGAAATTTGGCTCAGCTACGACAATACAGAATTTCAGGACTTATATCATGAGCTATGGCATTGCCCAGTTTATTTTAATCAGCCTTATGGTTGTATAAAATTCAAAGCAGAAATTCTAGAATATGCCTCTCCGTCTGCTCAGCCTGATTTATTTCTGTTACATCAAGCTATCATTGAGAAGCACATTGAACTTGTAGATAAACATGAACTAGTCATTCAAATTGAAGAGGCTTTAGGCGAACAACTAAAATTAAGACAATTCGCTCTAGAAGATATCGCAAGAATTCTTAAACTCTCCCCGCGTAAAATCCAAATTTCACTCAAAGATATTGGAACGAATTACGAGAATGTTCTAACGTCATTCAGACAAAAACTTGCTCGTCAGTTACTAGCGAAAACCGCACTCAAACATGATGAAATTGTCTATTTAACAGGGTTTTCAGAGCCATCAGCCTTTTCTCGAGCCTTCAAATATTGGACAGGAGAATCTCCATCCTCGTATCGTCAGCGCATACAAAATTCAACCGATCATGGGTCAATAGAAATAATGTGTAAGAATTCAAAAGCTGGTTCTTCATAAGGATGACTGGCTTTTAATGCACGTGCCACTTCTATGGCTTTATCTTCAGGCACAATAGTTTCTACACGCCATTCTTCAACTTGTTCAAGCTCTCCAACTTGACCTATAAAAGGTTGAGCCGCATTGACAGGTTTAAATTGACCTAAGCCCTTGACCTGCCAAGTGCATTGCTCATAATCACCAATTCCGCCTGCACCTGCTTCAAATACTGCCTGTTTCGTCAACTCTAGATGTGATTCTGGTACAAAATAGATCAGTTTAAGCATGAATAACCTCTTCCGCGCTTTTCCGCTCTGTTGTCATTTGCATAAGGGCTTCAGTAATCATTTTCAATGCAATATTGTTTGAATGACGATGATAATTCGCATATAGACCAAGCTGTGGTAATTGCTCATCTGTTTTAACAATTTTGATATTATGATTTAAAAACTTCAGGAGGTATTCGGGAGCAAAACTAAAGCCCATTCCCAAATTAATCAGATTGATATGCTGTAATACATTAGTCACCCACAGCATTTGATCATCCATCTTTTCGAAGGGAACTAAAACATTTAATTTGTCATAGAATATTGGTGAAGCATTTTGTTCACACATAATGACTGATGAATTTTTTAATTCTTGTAGTTTCAATGTCCGTTCTGAAGGATGAAGATTGTCTGCAGCCACCAAATAAATTTGTTCTGTCAAAATATGGATATCTTCATAATCTGAATGATCCATTTTGTATCGAGTAAAACATATATCAAGTTCAGCATTTCTAAGTTTTTGTATTTGCTCAGTACAAGTCAAACTGTGTAAATGAATTTTAAGATTAGGAATATTCTTTCTTAACTGCGCCAGAATGCTAGGCATCAGTTTCAGTTCAGCCACATTCAAAAATCCAATGTGAATCTGATTATTCTTTTGCTGAGCGACCTGTCTAGCTGCAGCTACAGCTTGCTTGGCATTGTCCAGCGTCAAAGCTGCGTATTTTAAAAATGCTTCCCCCTCATCAGTCAGTTTGACTTTACGAGTGGTCCGATCAAATAAAGTAACACCGACTTCGTGTTCAAGATCTTTAATTTGCTGACTGAGTGATGGTTGTGCGGTATAGAGCTTTTCGGCAGCTTTAGTAAAGCTTTGCTCTTGCGCAACAGTCATAAAATACCGTAAATGTCGTAATTCCATATCTCAATCAGCCCATCGTGCATAAGTGCACGTTCATTACTTTGAATTTTATATAGATCGATAGTTTATATGAATACGACTATAGATCACTGCACTTTTTTTCTAGACTGACTCAATTCAAAAACTCTCCCCATGTATTCAATTCATTTAGGAAAAAGCATGTCTCAACATTTTGACACTGATGTTCTTGTCATTGGTACTGGTCCTGCTGGTTCAACTCTGGGGCTTGCCCTTGCCAATTATGGCGTCAAAGTTCAATTGTTTACCCAGTTTAATTGGTTAGCCAACAGTCCTCGTGCACATATTACTAATCAACGTGCCATGGAAGTCCTCCGTGATTTAGATATCGAAGAACAGGTGAAGGAAATCGCAACACCTTGGGAACACATGGGTGAAAGCCTGATCACAACCAGTTTAGTCGGCGAAGAAATTGCCCGTATCAGTGCTTGGGGCACAGGCGATGAACGTCATGGCGATTATATCAAAGGAAGTCCATGCCCTTTAGTAGATCTTATCCAACCTAAAATGGAAGCGCTACTCGTTAAAAATGCGGCTGAGCGAGGCGCTATTTTTAACTTCAATACTGAATATTTATCTCACGTACAAGATGAACACGGTGTGACTGCGACTTTCCTCAATCGGATAACCAATACCGAATTCAATTTACGCGCCAAATACTTGGTGGGAATGGATGGTGCACGTTCAAAAGTCGTTGAACAGCTTGGATTACCCCTTGAAGGCGTGATGGCACGGGCTGGTACAGTCTATGTAACCTTCAAGGCAGATTTGTCTAAATACGTTCAGCACCGTCCTGCGATTTTGCAATGGATTGTCAATCCTGAAGCAAGTTTTGGTGATTTAGGTATGGGGCTATTGCGTGCCATCACCCCATGGAATGAGTGGATTATGGGTTGGGGCTTCGATATTTCTAAAGGCGAGCCTCAAGTCACTGAAGAACAAGTTCGCGCACGTTTAGATGCCTTCGTTGGTGAGCATGTTGAAGATGTTGAAATTCAAAAATTGTCTTATTGGTACGTGAACCAAACATGGGCAACTGAATATTCGAAAGGTCGTGTATTCTGTGGTGGTGATGCGGTGCATCGTCACCCACCATCAAGTGGTTTAGGCTCAAACACCTGCATGCAAGATGCCTTTAATCTCGGTTGGAAACTTGCATATGCAGTTAAAGGTTGGTCTCAACCTACGCTTCTCGATTCTTATACCGTTGAACGTGCGCCTGTAGGTAAGCAAATTGTTGCACGTGCCAACCAATCACGATTTGATTATAAACACCTCAAAGAAGTTTTTGGTTTTGATCAAGGTGTAACAACCCAAAAGCAAATGCTGGACCGTATTTTTGCTGAAAATGAACAAGGCGCTGAAATACGTACAAAACTCTACAATGCATTAGCAATTAAAAATTTTGAATTTAATGCTCAAGGTGTTGAACTGAATCAGCGTTATAGCTCAAATGCTGTCATCTCTGAATCAGAACCTGAAGTATTTAAACAAGATGATCAACTTTACCTACAAGCCACTACACGCCCTGGAGCAAAAGTACCGCATACTTGGCTCATCAATGCTAAAGGTCAAAAAGTTTCAACTCTAGATATTACGGGCAAAGGTCGTTTTACCTTACTCACAGGCCTCTCAGGCAAAGGCTGGAAACAAGCTGCTGAAAAACTTAATCTTGGGTATTTAGATGTTATTCAAATCGGTTCAAGAGATTATCGTGATGTCTATGGTACATGGAATGCGAAGTCTGAAATTCATGAGTCTGGTGCTGTTTTAGTACGTCCAGATGGCTATGTCGCTTGGCGTTATCAAGACAGTACCAATGAATCTTTTGATTTTGAAAATACTTTGAGAGCAGTACTGAAACAGATTCAATTGATCATTTAACTAATAAAAGCCACCAAACGGTGGCTTGCTGACTTGGATGTAATTTCATACGAATGTGAGCATCAGTGAAGAAAGGACTTTATGATGGTAGTCAAAATTTGTTGGATACGTTTATTTGAATCTTTTTATCCGATATAAACGCAGCTTAACTTGGTATTCCCTTGAGATGTTTCATCCAAACTCCGCTCACTCTCCCACTTTTCACCAAAGTATTTTTTAAGTTGATACAGTACGGTCGATGGTGACCTTCAAAAATAAAATAATAAGTGCCAGATTCACTCTCTGAAGTCTTAATTGCTTGAAATGCAATTTTGATAACTCACACACCATACTTTTCAAAATTCACAGCAAAATCATCTTGAACCATATGTTTGGTTTTATAATTTTGATAAGCATAAACACCCTTATAAATATTATGGGCTAATTTTAATTCGTGGTTTGTCTGATTTACCTTAATTCCACGCTTTTTTGTTCATTAAGATCATTTGAAATTTGAAAGATTTGCGCTGACGCTTGACAGTTTAAAGAATTTAAATTCATCAGTAGACCTCTTGCGAAAGTAAAAAATTGTTTATACTCGTCCCATGAAATATGAAAATTTAACTAGATTTAATGATGGGGAATTTAAACGACT
>NZ_JBWYIQ010000036.1:0-25177 GCF_056779795.1 Acinetobacter sp. ANC_7682
AGAATTAGGTCGCCCTCATACCCAAGTTGTCTCTTAAATTTGAGTAGCTTAAGGGAACTCAGCCTTTCAAACCTTTATGCAACAAAGCCATTCCTATCTAAAAAAGACTGCATAAATGTAAAGCAGAAAATAGACACATAAGATAATTATGAGTTATCAATTTCATCAGAGTAGGCTAATCTCTGTATTAAAATTAACCACCATTTGAGCGCATCATGTTTATCATTCGTCCTTATATTGAGACTGACTTAGAAGACATCATTCAACTCTGGGAAAGATGTGATCTAACACGACCATGGAATAATCCGGAAATTGATATTTTTAGGAAGGCTGCACAAAAAGATGACTTATTCTTGGTGGCTGTGAAAGATCAGTTCATTATCGCAACATTAATGGGTGGTTACGACGGTCATCGCGGGTGGATCAATTACCTCGCGGTACATCCCAATCATCAACGGAATGGTGTTGCTACAGCGTTGATTCAACATTTGGAAAAAAGATTGATTGCACTTGGTTGTCCAGAAGTTCAGCTTTTAGTGCAAAAAGAATTTATTGATATTCAAAACTTTTATGAACAATTGGGATATGACGAAAAAGAAGTTGTATGCCTTGCTAAAAGACTCATTCACGACCATTAAGAAATTTTATAAAACAGGAGCATTTATCAATTTACCGATCCGTAAAAATATTGGGAATCGAATATTAAATTTATGACCGGTATCATTATTCAAAGTTAAGGCATATTGGCTCATCTGATTTAAGATTTGTGTCGCCTGATTATTGGCTTGCGTATTTTGTTTAAGATATTTCTTTAAAGCTGACCATGTATTTAAATAATCAATCAACTGATCAATCCGCCATTTACAATGCATGTGCTGCTCACAGGTCGGGATTTCTTCAAAAGGAAATGGAATCGTTTGATATTTCAGATCAATATAGTGACGCTCACTCTCCCAATATGTTTTCAATACTTGGTGATATAGCTTTTCAATACAGCTTTGAAGCTCCTCATTCTCCACTTCAATAAGCCCATATCCAATCACTGCAAAGACACCCTGGGGCTTCAGTGTTCGATAGACCTCTTGAAAAAATAACTCGAAGTCAAACCAATGAATGGCTTGGGCAACTGTAATCAGGTCAAAACATTGTGCTTTAAAATTGCTATGTTCAGCATTATCAATTCGGTAAATTACATTATCTATTGCTGGGGCTTGCTGAAGTTGTGCTGCGCTTATATCCGTTGCAATGACTTGATTAAAATGCGGAGCCAATAAGCGGGTGAATTGTCCTGAACCTGCCCCGCAATCACAAGCCATTTCATAGTTCTGAACATATTTGAAGATTTCGTCAATCACACTTTGTGGATAACTTGGACGAGCTTGTTGATAAAGCTCACTTTGATCAGAAAATAGGTCTTTCATTTTTTATTCTGAATTTGATCGAGAAATCAACCTTAGCACATCAAAAAAAATGGATGATGAATGACTTCGATTCATTTTGTATTATTTTATAAGCAAAAAAAATCCTCAACATTGTTGAGGATTTTTCGAATATGGTGGCGAGACCCAGGATCGAACTGGGGACACACGGATTTTCAATCCGTTGCTCTACCAACTGAGCTATCACGCCGATGGGGTGTATTAAGCCGTAACTGAGCTCAATAGTCAATAAAAATCATGCATTTTTTATTTGTTCGAGTAAATTTTACCCAAAAAAAATCTCTGATGGGATCAGAGATTGAAAATACAAATTCTTAAAAGAATATGGTGGCGAGACCCAGGATCGAACTGGGGACACACGGATTTTCAATCCGTTGCTCTACCAACTGAGCTATCACGCCGATGTCGCGTATTAAACAGTTTCATCTCGATATAGTCAAGCAAGTTTTTGGGATATTTAAACAAATGGATGTTTTTAAAACAACATTTAGATTATTCGATGTAAATACATACAAATCCAATAAAAAAAGCCAGTATTGACTGACTTTTAATATTTAAAATCGAACAATAGTTTTAAATTTTTTCCAAACTACTTAAACAACGATGTATTGCACCACATCCAGGCTCAAAATGATTAACGCCTTTCTCTTCTTCCATTCGACATGCTTCACTCACTAAGCGCTCTGCGACACCACGTCCACGGTTAGCCGGATGAACTACGATATTTTCAAGCGTTCGACTTTCACCTTGTCCAGTTGACCAAATGGCCCCAATGATCTTTGTATTAAATTCTGCCGTGTAAAGTAAGGTATACTGAGTTAAGTTTTGCTCAAGTTGTTCAATGGCATCTTGTCCGTCACTAAATTCTGGACTGGTGTCATATAAGCGCTCAAGCTGTTCACGAACTTCAACATTATCAAGCGAAGTTATTGCATGTACGGTTATAGGCATTGATTAACCCTCCTGAGCAATCTAATATGCTGTCACTTTCGTGACATCGAAAATCTACATTCATCATTTTTAACGTTTTTGAGGAACGTGTCTATGACGCAACGTATCAGTGAAGTGGTAAGAAACACAAACGAAACCAAAATTCGTGTTCGCGTGAATCTTGATGGTACTGGTCAAGGCACCCTCAATACAGGTGTTCCATTTTTAGACCATATGATCGACCAAATCAAGCGTCATGGTTTATTTGATATCGATATTCATTGCGACGGCGATTTAGAAATTGATGATCACCATACAGTAGAAGACTGTGGTATTACCCTTGGTCAGGCATTTGCACAGGCTTTAGGTGACAAAAAAGGTTTACGTCGCTATGGTCACTTCTATGCACCACTTGATGAGTCCTTGAGTCGTGTCGTTGTTGACCTATCAGGCCGCCCTGGCTTATGGATGGACATTCCATTTACGCGCGCGCGCATTGGTACTTTTGATGTCGACCTATTCTCTGAGTTTTTCCAAGGCTTTGTGAATCACGCATTAATGACACTCCACATAGACAATTTGAAAGGTAAAAATAGCCATCACCAAATTGAAAGTGTATTTAAAGCATTTGCACGAGCACTTCGTATGGCTTGTGAAGTAGATCCACGTGCAGAAAATACTGTAGCTTCAACCAAAGGTACTTTGTAATGACCCGTATTGCCCTTCTTGATTATGGCATGGGAAATCTTCACTCAGCAGCAAAAGCACTTGAGCATGTTGGTGCAACCGTTGATGTGACCAATGATCCTAAGCTGATTGCTCAAGCAGATAAAATTGTGTTCCCAGGCGTTGGTGCAATGCGTGATTGCATGCAAGGTATGCACGAGGCTGGCATTGACGAGGTTGTACGCAATGCCGTTTTCAACAAGCCTGTCCTTGCGATTTGTGTCGGCATGCAAGCTCTGCTGCAACACTCTGAAGAAAATGGTGGTGCAGATGCATTAGGCATTTTTGATGGTGCTGTTAAACGCTTTCCAGATATTGAAGGTTTAAAAGTTCCCCATATGGGTTGGAATCAGGTACACCAAGCAGATCCAAGCCATCCAATGTGGAACAACATTGATCAAGATGCTCGTTTCTATTTCGTACATAGTTTCTATGTTGAACCGAAACAATCTGAGATCATTGCTGCGACATGTAACTACGGTTTGGAATTCTGCACCGCAATCCATAAAGATAATTTGTTTGCTACTCAGTTCCATCCAGAAAAAAGTCATACAGCTGGCTTACAGTTGTTGAAAAATTTTGTAGAGTGGAAAATTTAAAGCCATAATAAAGCTCACTGTTTTCAGTGAGCTTTTTTTCAGACTTTACTCTAAATATCTTTTACGACAAAGCCACCTTCAATTGGCTCAACAGTTACTTTAATTTCTGCTTTTAGATTCAGCGCAGCATAACGACTTTTAAGTTCTGAAATTAATTGTTCTGGCGTTGCATCTTTTAAAGCCAACTCATCCTTCAAATGATACTGTTTAAAACTTTCTGATTTTTTACCATCTTTTGCGTCTGAAACCCATCGTTCTGCAGCACTCAGTACTTTCGCTAATTCAACTAGATGTTGAGCATTGGCAGGAGTTGACTCTTGCACCCATTTCGACAGTGTTTCCTTAGAGACTCCCAATGCATTCACCACATCAGTCGGTTTAATGTTTTTCTCTTTGATCAATTTTCTAAGTTTTTTAGCACCTTCGCTAAATAAATCATCTTCTTGAACTGCCATCGCTTCTGTCCAAATCTTATTCACTGTCTGCAGTTTCAATTTAACATTAAGCCTATGCAGTTGAGTCTAATATTGCCAAACAAATCAGATGAAATTGAAATTATTTTCAATATAGATAATTCACAAATAAAAGTGTGATCTAATTTTTCTCATTACTCAGTTTGAATTAAAAAGAAAAATAAATTGACCCAATGATTAATTGTTAACTTATGTAAAGACAATGAGCACCAATTTTAATCATTAAAAAAATACACAAAATTCACAAAACCAATCAACGAATCGAACAAGTTGGCATTTTAGGTATTTACACCATGCTACTCGATAATATTCATGCATTATAAGTGTACATTTATTCTATCAAGCACCAAATTAAACCACAATAAATAATTGATTTTGTTAACATTTTTAAACATTACCCTTGTGTTGTATTAAGTTGCTGTTTTTACGGCATATCTTCAAAATTATTCCACTTATATTGTTTTTTTTCGATTTGTCTGAAATTTTTTTCTTTGTTAATTATGAACTTGCTGAAACAACAAAGATCCAACACTAACCACATATATTTTGGAGCAATCTGCACATGTTTAAACTTTTTACTGGAAAAATCAGTGGCGTTCTAAGCCTTGCTTTACAGGGAATTACGAAAGCAGTTGGTTTTATTCTAGAAACCGTAACGACAGTTGTAGATACCGTTGTTGACACAGTAGGGACGCTGACCAAACCATTAACGGATAAGTTAACAGAATTGCCACTGATCGGAGATACAGTGGAATCGGTACTCAATCTTGAAAATAATTTACTAGGAAATTTAAGCGGAGGCTTACACGCTATCGCTGATGATTTTTCGAAGGGAGATCTATTAGGGGGCATTAATACTGCATTGAATGGCACTACTGCAACTGTAGGCCAAACCATCAAAGATGTTTCAAATGTTGTAGGTGAAGTCGCTGGTTTAGCCGATCCCGTGACCGACCTGCTAAGCCAAGTGCCAGGTTTAGGTGCTGTCGTAGATGTTGTCGGAGAAACCTCTTCAAATCTTTTGGGATTCGTGAGTGAAACGGGAGATTATGTCGCAAGTACCAAACCTCTTGATCTCGTGACTGGTCTCATTGATGATCCTTTAGGCAGTGTCACAGGAACATTAGGAGATGTCTCAGGAACATTAGATAATTTACTGGATGATTTAGCACCTGTTACAGATGCTCTGTCATCGATTCCTGTCGTGGGTGATCTTGTAGGATTCACGGGAGAGATCACAAATGCTTTAGGTGCAATCCCAACCAGTATCACACCAACTAGCTTTGATCTAATCTCTAACTTAGATACAACACCATACATTTAATTCAAAGTTCGTCTAAAAAACCGTCAACATTGTTCTGACGGTTTTTTTTCATTGTTACTTCGCTCATTTGATGTTTCTTTGCTAAGATTGCTGCGAATAAACTCCAGAATACTGGCAAGGAGCGAAAGCATGCTGATTATCCCTGCAATTGACCTTAAAGATGGTAAATGTGTCCGTTTAAAACAAGGTCGTATGGAAGACGATACCGTTTTCTCTGATGATCCTGTGGCAACAGCACAACATTGGGTAGACGCTGGCGCTCGCCGTTTACATTTAGTTGATCTAAATGGTGCTTTCGCTGGTACACCTATTCACAAACCTGTTGTGGAAGCGATTGCAAAAGCACAACCTGAACTGCCAATTCAAATTGGTGGTGGCATCCGTTCTCTTGAAACCATCGAACACTACTTAGATGCAGGTGTATCATTCGTCATTATTGGTACAAAAGCAGTCAAAGAACCTGAGTTTGTTGAGGAAGCTTGTAGAAAATTCGCAGGTCACATCATTGTCGGTATTGATGCAATCAATGGCATGGTCGCCACTGATGGCTGGGCAAATGTAACTGACGTAAAAGCAACTGATTTAGCTAAACGCTTTGCAGATGCTGGTGTATCTAGTATCGTGTATACCGATATTGCACGTGATGGCATGATGCAAGGTGTGAATATCGAACAAACAGTTAATCTTGCGACTTATTCAGGTTTACCTGTGATCGCTTCAGGCGGTGTGACCAATCTTGACGACGTTCGCAACTTAAAAGGTCAGCCTGGTATTTTAGGTGCGATTACTGGTCGTGCAATTTATGAAGGCACTTTAAATCTTCGTGAAGCTCAATTATTACTTGATGAACAAGCGCTCTAATAGCGCATGTTTCTAAAGAGGTCTTAGGACCTCTTTTTTCTTACTTAAAAAATATGTTGAATTTATCTCCTACCCTTAAAACCAAAACACCACAACTTGCCCTCATTGCAATTACGATGATTTGGGGTGCCAGTTTCATAACAGTCAAATATGGATTGAGCTTCAGCACACCAGTGCTTTTCGTTGCCTTTCGATTTGCAGCAGCTGCGCTGGCTGTTGGTCTCATCTCACTTCAATATTGTAAAAATTTTAGTGCCAAAGATATTTGGGCAGGATTTTGCATTGGAACAGTGATTGCAAGTGGCTATGGAACGCAAACCATTGGCTTACAGACCATCACCAGTAGCGAGTCTGCCTTTTTGACAGCACTTTATGTGCCGTTGGTTCCCATCTTATTGTGGTTGCTCTTTAAAAAAAGGCCACATGTCATGACATGGATAGGGGCAGGACTCGCCTTTGTAGGTTTAGTTTTCTTAACAGGCAATGGGTTTGGTGCTATTCGGCTTGAATTTGGTCAGATCATTACCTTGATAGGATCAATTGCGATTGCACTTGAAATTATTCTCATTAGTTACTTTGCGCCTCGAGTCAATTTACGCCGAGTGACGATATTACAACTCATTTTTGCATCGTTAATTTGTTTTCTAATGGCACCATTGGTGGGTGAAACACAACTCCCTGAGTTTAACTGGATCTTCGTTGCGATTATTGGAGGTTTAGGACTTGCAAGTGCAATCATTCAGTTAGTCATGAACTGGGCTCAACGCGTGGTTGATCCTTCACAGGCTGCCATTATTTATTCTGGCGAACCTGTTTGGGCGGCTTTGATTGGGAGATTAGCAGGTGAGCGTTTAGCTATGCTCTCAATTTTAGGTGGCGTGTTGGTTGTGCTCGGTGTAATTACCAGTGAGTGGAGACCAAAATTTAAGAGGAAAGAATAAGCTTATTGGGGCTCTTTTAGCTTTAACATCATACATGGTTGAAAATACTGCACTTCAGGCATAGGCGCATAAAAGGGATGCAAGAGTTCCTTCCATTTTAAATACGCCTCTGACTGCCTAAAACCTTCTGTATGATCTTCAAGTTTGTCCCAGTAAATCAGTAAAATATAAGCATGTTCATTATTCGTATTTTTAATCAGCTGAACCGCATTTAGCCCCTTCATTGGTGAAATAATGTCTTTAGCTAATTTAAAAGCATTTTCGAATGCCTCACTCTGGTTCATTTTGATATTTAAATGAACATGCTCAATAATCATGACACCACCTCATTCATGAGTTTTAATTATTGATACATTGGCTCGTTATCATTGACCTTAATAATTCCTTTGATCGCACGATAAACAATCCAAACCCATGACAAACCAATCACTGCGATACAGAATGTTGTTGCACCCAGTGCTACACCAGCAAAGGCATTAGGATTGTCACCCGTGAAGAATAAGAACAAAAACGGCAGGAACGCGATGATATTCCAAATTAAATACCACCAAAAAGTACGAATTTGCCAAGTAAAATGACTTTCAAAAATTGAGCCCTGTACCTTTGATCGTTTCCAATAGTTAATAATTAGCGCAATAACCGCCAAAATACCTGCTGAAAAAATAGCGATGATATACAGGATGTAAAGTAAAATCGTTAAGCTGCGGTTTGGATCTTGATCAGCTGTATAATTCATAAAGTCACCTTTTTAATTTTTTTGAGGTTTTATAATTTCAAACCATTAAATGGTGAAATTATTCATAAAATAATCAGTATATTAAACGCTATAGTACAGAAATAAATTTTTCGAAATGGTTGTTTTTGTGTTTTATGACGCAAGCGTTGCTGAGCAAGCCAAGCACTCGGCCATCCTCCTAATATAGAAACCACATGTAATGTATTTTCTGGTACACGTTGACTCCCCTGTTGAGCCGCCGCTTTATCGTGTGCATATAAGCCATAGGTGATCAGGTTCATCAATAAAATGACCAACACCACCATCATACTCAATAGCCCCAATAGGACTAATGTAGCAAGCGTCAAGATATAAGCAATAATCGCTACTTGCATCGGTTGCATTTTTTGTTGAGTAACTGGTGAATGACGCGGCTTCGTTTTTACTTTTTTTGCCTGAGTCGCTTTTAAGTATGTTACTTGTTTCGCTTTAAATCGACCTTGACCATCCAATTGAACGATATACTCCAAAGCACAACCTGGAATCGGTCTTGGGCCTGGTTTGGCAAAATCTTTAATGTGAAGGAAAACGCGATCTTTGGATGAATCATTGGGTTGAATAAATCCATAGCCTTTTTCATCAAACCATTCAACTAGACGACCTTGATCACGCATATTTCCCCCAGATTTTTTAAATTTTTAAGCTGTGACAAATTTTAATCTTTCAACCAGCATATTGCGCATTTCTAAAGGATTTTTTTGCAAAATATCCTCGCTAACACGCCCCATTTCTTTGTTCTTTTGAGCCACTAGCAAACGCATCATCCAGAAACGTCCAGCTGCCATCGCTAAATAGAGTTCTAGGCATGATTTTTCATCACTGGTCATTTCACGTACACTTTGATAAGCCTCCAAGAATGCTAAGGCCTTTTCCTCATTCAAATGAACACTTGGATATTCTGTACAGAAATCATTCATCGTAATGGCGATATCAAACAAAAGTTCATCTTTATTCAACTCATAAAAATCGAGTATCCCTTTTAAAGTAGCCCCTTCAAATAAAGTGTTATCTCTAAATAGGTCAGAATGGATAAAACCTCGTGGACGATCAGGGTACATTGCGGTAAGAGCGTCATATAAACCTAACAAACTATTTAATAATACTTGATCGGCTGGATTTAACGTAGGTCGAAGCTGCTGAGCCACACTTAACCAATAATCATGATTACGATACTCTGCGCGTTCTAAGGGAAAGTTATCGAGAGCCACATGTATTTGAGCCTGTGCAATAGCAATGGACTGAACCTGTTCAAGTGATGAAGGCATAGGATGCTTGCCACGCATTCTAGGCGCAATTTGTGCAGGTTTATTTTTTAAGATCTGAATCGAACGTCCTGAATGTTTCAAAGGTACAGGCACAGGCAGACCTGCATGACCCAGATGCTCAAGTACAGGGACGAGTTCACCTGCGCCTTGCTTATCCATATCTTCAAAAATTGTTAAAACAAATTCGGTTTGATCTGCACAAACTAGAAAATAGTTCGTATTTTGAATACCTCCTTGAATCGGAATCAGGTCAATCACCTCTAATCCATAAGGCGTAGCAAAATCCTGAACTTCCGTTAAAGTCAAAGTGGTATAAACCGACATAAAAAAACCTGCGAAAAAACTTACATTATTTTGATAGAATACCTGCTCCGACTACCAAGGTGTAGCACCAAAGTCTGTAAGTTTCATAATCGGCTGTTATTTTTGGAAAAAATTATGCTTGCTAAACGTATTATTCCTTGCCTCGACGTAGATAACGGTCGAGTTGTAAAAGGTGTTCAATTCCTTGATATTCGTGATGCAGGCGACCCAGTTGAAGTAGCACGTCGTTATAACGAACAAGGTGCAGATGAGATTACTTTTCTCGATATCACTGCAACATCTAATGGGCGTGACACCACTTACCGTACGGTTGAGCGTATGGCTGAAACTGTATTTGTACCACTGACCGTAGGTGGCGGTGTTCGTAAAGTTGAAGATATTCGTTTATTGCTTAACGCTGGTGCAGACAAAGTCAGTATTAACTCAGCTGCTGTCTTTAATCCTGAATTCGTTCAAGAAGCCTCTCAACGTTTTGGTGCACAATGTATTGTAGTTGCGATTGATGCAAAAAAAACGGGTGAAAATAAGTGGGAAATTTTCACACATGGTGGTCGCAAACCAACGGGTATCGATGCGATTGAATGGTCTGTGAAAATGGCAGAATACGGCGCAGGCGAATTGCTCATTACGTCAATGGATGCAGATGGTACAAAAGCTGGTTATGACTTAGCATTGATGCGTCAAATTAATGATCGTGTAACGATTCCAACGATTGCTTCAGGCGGTGTGGGTAATCTTCAACATCTAGCAGACGGTATTTTACAAGGGGGGGCTGATGCGGTGCTTGCAGCCTCTATCTTCCACTTTGGTCAACACACCATCCCGGAAGCAAAACAATATTTAGCTGAACAAGGCATTGAAATGCGTCTTTAATCAGGCCCATAAAAAAGAGGCAAATGCCTCTTTTTTTTGCAAAAAAAAAGAGCCCGAAGGCTCTAAAAACCAAGAAAAAACAGCGCTTGGTTCGTTATGCAAAGCGATAAACTGGAGAGTTCTACCATCAGATTTTCATTCTCCGATTTATTCATCTCATATCATAAATGACAGATCTGCACGAAATCTTGACAAAAGCTACATATTTTATTGACCAATCATGACAAACCAGATGTCAATTCAGCCAATTCCATATCTAATCTGACTTACTCCACTATAGCCAAAGCTTTTTTTGAAATATCGGAGCGCGCTGCTTTCTGCTCAACCCACTTTGCGGGGAAATATTGTTCAACAATATGATTGACTCGTTTTGAAATAAAAGACGGTAACTGCACCCCTAAAGGGTTATCTTCCTTCAAATCTGGCGTTGAAATGACACGTGTTCCTAAAATGTAATCAAACCAAGGCTTAGTGACACACCAATTTGCATCTTGATTGGCGTTCATATGGTGGTCATAGTGCCAAGGAATTTTCTTTTTTGCCCAATGAGGTTCGAGGTGAGCTCTGCGATGCGTGTAGTAGTAGTTACAAGCACTATAAAGCACGGATAAACTCATGCCTTTCGAGATTGGATAAAATGCTGTTCCAAATACAGCAGCAACAATCCCCAATGATACGATTTCATTTTTTGTTCGCCAATTTGAGATTCCCTCTACATAACCCTCATCATGGAAATCTTGTGTTCTAACTTCACGGTGATGTGCCCAATGAGATTCCATATTTTTAGGCACAGGACTAAACCTCGCTTTACCCGGACGGTGTACACCATGTAGAACATATTTATGCGCGACCCATTCAAATCCATTGGCAATGATTAAGCCTGCAACAAAACCTTTAATCATGTTCAAAATCCCTGTTTCTTTTCTTTCAATATATCTAACTCAAGCTCTCAACCATTGACGCAAGATAAAATTTTCATTGACAAATCACGACATATTTTTCAATGTCGTATGGTAGAAAAAGCGCTTGTATGGCACTGTAAAAACAGGCTTAATAACTCATCGTGATTTCAATTGATAAAACAAGAAAAGTATTAATCACATGCAGCAGATAAAGGATTATTCAGGCTCGGTTCATGGTGGACTTGGACATCTCTTACATAATTATTGTGAAGAGAGCGGTCTCCCTATTTCTGTAAAATTGGCAAGTATTCAGCAAGCCGAACGCTTTGACTTTAGCATTTGGCGTGAAATATTAAATGAAATTTATGAAGTACACCCACAACCTGCGTTAGGGTTAGAAATTGCTCAATGGGTCAAACCGCAACATTTAGGCATTATCGCGTATATCGCTTTATCATGCGATAACCTAGCAGAAGCACTCACCCGTTATCATGAATATCATCGTTTAATTTATGATGGTACACCTCTCGCCGTTGATCTGGAGCAAGGCGTATTTAGCGTACGTTGGGAAGATTTGCCAATGCATTTGTCGACACAAATCACGGATGAAATTGCGATGGCATTATTGGTTGAATTTCTAAAACGTTATGCGGGTATTGAGCATTTACATATTCAAGAAATTCACTTTCGCTTTCCAGCACCAAAAAATATTGCGATTTATGAGCGTTTTTTTCAGAGCAAAGTAAAATTCTCTCAGCCTCATGTCAAGCTTACTTTTCCAAGCCAGCTCCTACAAGCACCGATTAAACAAGCTGATCAAACTTTACAAAAACTCCTGATGCAACAAGCTCAAGATTTGTTAAGTCGACTCCCCAACAACACACAAATCGATGAGCGGTTACAGCAAGCCATTCTGATTGGAATCCAAAGACACAATTATCAAATTCAAACTGTCGCAGAACAAGTGGGAATGTCAGTCAGACAACTTCAGCGCCATTTACAAAATCAAGGTGATACCTATCAGCAGCGCGTTCAAGAAGTTCGCAAACTTCTAGCGATTCAATATTTACAAGATCCTTATCTCAGCTTACACGAGATTTCGTTATTGCTCAGTTATTCCGAACAAAGTGCATTCCAACGCGCATTTCGTCAGTGGATGAAGATGACGCCCCAACAGTGGCGTATTCAACATCATATTCGCACTTGATGATTGTGAATTTAAGTCTTCAGTCTAAAGATGATTGATGAATCACAAGAAAGGATTTTCTATTTCATTCTCAGCCGTCGTTTCTATTTTTTCTGCTAAATTTTTTTGATCTTCTAAGTAGATGACCATTGCATCTAAATATTGTTTTAACGCTTTCGCAGCGGCTAAACCGGCTTGATCTTTGGTGATTTGCAAGTTGCCATAAATACTCACACGATCAAGATCGTTTTCAAGCGTCAAGTCATGAATGGAATGTGACTCAGTCCCATTTTTAAAAGGCTTAAACATGGCAAATCTCTTTAAGTTTATAAATATCAATCCCTGAAGATAAATGAATCTTCAGGGCGAATTCGAGCTTTTTTATTTAAGGATTTGTAATAAATATTGCAACAACGCTTGAACCAACTCTTTCACGATTGCATCTTGTGCTTGTTCATCGATCTTAGCCTCTTGATTCGTTGCGGTTGTATTGACAGGTACGCTTTGACTACTAAACTCTTTTTGCAGCGCTTTGAGTTGATCTGTTGAGATATCAACTGCACATTGGCTTTCGGCATCCCAGTGCGAATACTCTATCGCTTTTTGGGCTTTGACCTGATTGGCTTTTAATGGCAATTTATAAGTATTACGCTTTTGCTCAGATGTAAGTTGAGGAAACAGATTCATGCCAAGCACTTCTTCTAACTGGCATACACTGACCACTTGCATCTGTAGTGAATTATTATTGGGAGCGTAATATGCGCCAATAGCACCTGTTTTAGGTATATATACGGCTTTAAACACCGCTGTTGGAACAATAACACCGCGTCCAATGGTTTTCAGTTTTTTGCCACTATATACAGGCCCGGTAATCACATACACATCATGTTTCTGCTTCGTAACGATTGCACGTGTCGCTTCCTCAATTTCTCGCCAGATTTGTTGGTTATTCTGCGGAGCTTGAGGAACCATATTGGCTAAAGAAAAACTGTCGTACTGTGCAGCTTTATTTGGCATATCAGCATTTGGAGCCATATGACCACGGTCATATCCCGACCCACGATAATCTGATAATAATGCTCGATGCTTTTCTGCTACACGAGTCTCCTCATGGAAACTGTCTTCTCTTTTTATTTTTTGGCTCAGCCGATCTGGATTCAGATATTCAGCTACCCATAATGGTGTTTTTGAGACACCAGAATACATAGTGGTGAATCCATTAAAGCATAATGGGTAGCGATCTTTATTTAAGCTCTCTTTGATTAAATAAGGTGGCTCTTGGCGATAAAATTGATTTAGACAAGCTGTATTATTAACCGAACCTGAAAATGGCAGATATGAAGACAACTTTTCTTGACCGAAAGCAATTGCAAAGCTTCCTGCTGCAACAATACCTAATACAGCTTTTACCACAATATTATTCAAACTCAGATTACCTATTCATTCCGTGTTCAACTTCTGGCCCAATGCGTGGGCTTTATTCAAAACCGGCCACAGCTTAACAAGCTATGAATTTGAAGTACATCAAGTGAATTTTCAAGTGAATAAAGGATCTTCGCATTCCGTTCAAATATCACTCAAAATAAGTAACAAATTGTTGTTTTTATAGAATAGTTTTTTAATACTCTTTAAGGTTTTACGTGTATTTGATTGAATTACATCAATTACTTGTGAGATGGTATAAAAGTTATTTAGTAAATTAAAAGAATTGAAAGTGAGGACACTATGAAATTAGCACATACTTCTTTGACAGCATTAGTAATGGGTTTATCTTTAGCAAGTGCAAGTGCATTTGCTGAGCCACCAGTTCAAGCTGGCGAAACTTTGGAAAGCCTTTCTAAAGCTAAAGTCGTAACAACAGTGAATGGTCAGCCTGGTACTTTACAAGAAGTATTAGCTAATGGTCAGATGAAAGTTATTTCTGAAGGTGCTACAACACAAGCGCCTGCTGATGCGAAAGCGCCTATTGGAAACTTACCACCTGCTGAAGCAGAAGAAACTGCTCCTCAAGCACAAACTGCAGTTCCAGCTCAACCTGAAGTAAATGCAACTGAAGAAGCCCCTGTAGAAGCACCAGCGGCTGAGTAAGGTATTAGACTTAATAAAAAAACCGCCTTGAGGCGGTTTTTTTATATCCAAAATTTTAGCAAACGCTTACTCAGATTTCGATCTGGCTTCCCATTTCGACTACGCGATTTGGTGGAATTAAATAGAAATCACTCACAGGACTGGTATTCCGCTGCATTGATATAAATAATTTTTCACGCCATGGCGCCATTCCTTCTCCCACGGTATGAATCAGACGATCACGTGAAATAAAGAAACTAATTTGCATCATATCAAATTCAAAATTTAACTGCTCATATGCCGCTTTCAGCGCAACTGGAATGTTGGGTTGGTCTTTAAACCCATAATATACAAAAATCCTAAAGAATCGATTATCCATCTTTTCTACACGAATTCTCTCAATATCAGGTACATATGGTACATCTTTAGTAATGACCGTAATCATCATATTACGTTCGTGTAGAACCTTATTATGCTTAATATTGTGCAACATCGCATGTGGAACGATATTAGGTGTTCCTGTGAGGAAAATTGCATCCCCAGGAACGATCAGCGTTTCATCACTCATCTTGACACTTTGAATAAAGAGATCAATAGGTAACGCATCAGACTCAAGCTTATTAAGTACGATTTGACGGCCATCTTTCCACGTCATTAAAACGGTAAATACAATTGCACCAATCAAGATCGGCACCCATCCACCACCAACAATTTTTAAAGAAGTCGAAGCAACAAAAATGAGGTCGATGATCAATAAAGGCACAGCAAAAAGGGCTACTTTCCAAACAGGCCAGCGCCAAACGCCATAAGCTAAAATCGAAATTAAAATCGTACCACACAGCATAGTCATGGTCACTGCTACACCATAGGCACTGGCAAGATTCGCACTATTTTCAAATAATAAAATGAGAATAATGACTGAAATAAATAATACCCAGTTGATGAATGGGACATAGATTTGTCCTTGTTCAATATCAGAGGTGTGTTGCACGGTTAAACGCGGTAAATAGCGTAATTGGATCGCTTGATTGACCATTGAGAATACACCCGTAATCACCGCTTGTGAGGCAATCACAGCAGCAGCGGTTGCAAGACCAATCATTGGAAATAAAGCCCAATCAGGGACCAACAGGTAAAATGGGTTCTCAATTGCATTTGGGTCTCGTAAAAGTAGAGCACCTTGACCCGCATAGTTAAAAACTAGACTTGGCAATACAATCACAAACCAAGCAAGCTTAATGGGCATGCGACCAAAATGTCCCATATCTGCATATAGTGCTTCACCCCCCGTCATCGTTAAAATGACGGCACCCATCGTGAGGAATGCAACAAAAGGTTGGTTGATGATAAAGCCAAACGCCCAGTGCGGACTGATCATTGCCAACACGAACGGTGTTTGCATAACACTCCATAAGCCTAATAGTCCAATAGATGCAAACCACAATAATGTGATTGGTCCAAAGAACTTACCCATGGTCGCCGTGCCGTGGCGCTGAATTAAAAACAGTGCTGTTAAAATACCGACGGCCAATGGTAATAACCATTGATTAAACATCGGAGTCGCAATACTTAAACCTTCAATCGCAGATAAAATAGAAATTGCTGGGGTAATAATGCCATCACCAAAAAACAGTGATGCACCGATAAAGCCCAAGGCAATGAGATAAATTTTGCGCTGATCTGCAATACGAGTTGAACGTAGATTTAAGGCAAGAAGCGACATAATACCGCCTTCACCATTGTTATCTGCCTTCATAATGACTGAGACATATTTAAAGCTGATGGTGAGCATCATGCACCAGAAAATGAGCGACAAAATGCCCAGAACGGTTGCCTCAGTAATTGCAATATGAGCCGTAAGGAAGCATTGACGCAATGCATACAGAGGACTGGTTCCAATGTCACCAAACACCACCCCTAATGCTGCCAATGTTACCGCAGGAAGTGCGGCTTTTTTTGCAGTGCTTTGCATATTTTAGTCTTCATGCATTCGACAGAATTTTTCGGCAATCATATCACTGGCTAAAAACTTTTTCTTTAAATCAATTGTTTCAACTTGGCATCTGCTTTTTTTTTAGTTATCATCGCACGCCTTGGTGAAGTGTCCGAGTGGCTGAAGGAGCACGCCTGGAAAGTGTGTATACGTTAATAGCGTATCGAGGGTTCGAATCCCTCTTTCACCGCCAGAATTTAAAAAACCGAATCATGAGATTCGGTTTTTTTTCGCCTAAAACTTCGCTTTTGGCACGTATCTCGCTTCATTTTACTGTCATCAACATCATGTTAAGTTAATAAAAACAATACTTAAGGAGCTGAACAACCTAACAACGTTATTCAAATAGATGATTTTTGCACACCTATAAAATAGAGAACCTGCTATTCCGGAGATAATATGAATAACAGCGCCAACTATGTAAAACAAATTAAAAATGCAAAACGTGGTGGCTACACACCCACTATCGCTAAAGATGTGAATAAACACAAAATTCAAAAAGCGCTAAGATTAATTGAGCAATGGAGAAAATTAGCACAAGAGTTAAAACCTCAAATGCAATTTGATATGGCTTATACTCTTGAAGAGTGTGCACAAGACCTTGATCGTATTCTAAAAAACAAATAGCTGATCCTATAAAATTCTCTCAAGATGCCTGTACACGCTATGACGGGCATCACTATAAAATGAGGAGAAAAGAAGATCAAAAATAAAGCAAAAACAATTCATCCTGCTCAATTTTAATTAATCGATTAATTTTTGACTTGCGTTTTAGTGAAAAAACGCTATTATTCTCTCCACGTTGCCGGCATAGCTCAGTTGGTAGAGCAACTGACTTGTAATCAGTAGGTCCACAGTTCGAATCCGTGTGCCGGCACCATTTTATACTTAGCCTCGCTTTTTAGTGAGGCTTTGTTGTTTTTGATGATTTATTTTTTACTTGCACTCACTTGTACATATCGTACGATTCCCTCTTGATAAAGTTTCGCACACAACTTTGCTGTCATCTTAATTTTTGCCAAATCTAAAACGTGATACGAATGAGCTTGGATGTTCTTTTTAAAAATATCACTCTGAATATACGTTGCAAATCCTGCAAATACCTCGCGACTCAAATCTTGAATATGTATATCTCTAAAACCCGTTTGCACTAAGATTGATTGTGTTTCATCGAATGAGTGCAAATGGTTCAGTTGAACGTCAGCTGCTTTTAATAATAATTTAACTTTCAATTGCGCTAGAGGACTCAAAGTATAGAACTTTGAATTCAAAGCAAGATAATGAAATGCTAAGCGTCCTTTTGAATTCAAAATACCATCTACAGAACGAAGAAATAAATTCAAATTACTGTGATAAGCAGCATCGATGCAAATTGCCGCATCAAATTTAAATTCAAATGATCTAGATTCTAAATTTAAAAATGTTCCCTGCGAGATCCGATTGACATGAGGTAAAAACTTACGCGTATGATTTACATAATATTCTTGTAATTCAATTCCTTCCAAGTATTCGATTTGAAATTTTTCTTTCCATAAAATTAGGCTAGCACCTTGTCCACAACCTAAATCAATTAATTTATCTTTTGAATTTAAATCAATAGATTGAGCAAGGGTTATTGCGAGTAACTCGCAGGCTTGTGGATAATTCAGCTGGTCAGTTTTCCACAGACCTAAATTACTCCAAGCACAATTACGGTAATCCCCCAATAAAGCTGCATTGATCGCATATTTATGTCGAGGGGCTTTCATCCATGCTTGGAGCTTCTTCATTCAATCCCTTAATATCCTAACTCTGGTGCAACCTGTACCTTAGGCTTTAAACCTAAAAATGGTAACGGCGCATCGAGTAATTTTGCTATATCCATTGCTGAAGTCACCGCTGACTCCAAAATTGGTAATCCATCACATGACCAAGAGCCACAATAAAATACTTTACGACCTTGTTGTTGGTGACGAGCATTCAACTCATGCGTTAGTGGTAGAGTATGTCGGTCTACAACAGCTCTAGTGAGTTTCACTTTATGTATTACTTTTTTAGGATCAATCTCAATTACTGGATTCCAAGTTTGAAAAACAGGAGATTTACCCACTAATGTTGGCTCAATCGAATTCAGCCAAACAGTGAAATGCTGTTTAGTAAATTTACGATCCATCATATAACTCAATACGCACCAATCTTTACGCTTCACAGGCATTACCACTGAATCAGTGTGAATGACCAATTCACCATCAACAAACTTAAATTGTTTGAGAAGTGCAATATCATCCGCAAACTGTTCAGCATCTAAAAACTCATGAACTTTTGTTGTTGGTGTCGCGACAATCACGCGATCAAATAAGTCAGATTCACCTGCTTCATTTTCCACATAGACTAAATCACCCTGCTCTTGTACACGAGTAATGGGCTGCCCACTTCTTAAATCGATATCTTCCAGCAATTTATCAACGAAAGCTGGCGTCCCACCTTGAATTCGAAGGAGTGCATCTCCATCCGTCAGTTGGCGTAAGAAAATCAACAATGGTTTTGCTGGCCATTCACCAATGGTTTTTGCATCACATGTACAAATGGTAAATAGGACAGGCATGACTGCCCCATTCCAAAATACTTCTTCTATTTGGTTATATTTAACGAACTCATCTAAAGTGATATCTTGATTTTTAGATTTAAAAAACTGCTTCAATGCAGATCTAAGTTGTAACATCCCTTTCACTAAACGGATGCCATATTGCTTTAATCCTTTTCGATTGTTAATGATTGGAAAGTTGCCTATGCGTGAACGTGATGTTGTCAGCCAAGTTTCGATTTTATCTTCAAATAACCAGCTACATGACATATATGTACGTACTGGAAAAGTGTTGAGACCCAAATGTGTGGCAAGACTCAATGTATTTTTCCAGAGCATTGGATTCATGACACGTAATGGCGAATCAATAATCCCACCTTCATACTCAAGACTATAACTATCCATACCACGCCCTGGAAGCGCCTCGAAAACTGTGATCTGGTGACCAGCATCCTTGAGAATTCTCGCAGTTGCCAACCCTGCCATACCACTTCCAATCACTGCAATTTTCAAAATTATGATCCAAGCATTAAAAATTTTTTTAATTATGCGATAGAACACTTTGAAACTTGCTATTAAAAACTTCCAGATTTTATTTGTTTTTGATTAATTTTTAATCAAATAAATTTGCGTAAAATTCTTGCTACACTATTCGTCATACGCTAAATATTTAATACACTTGTATTTTTTAAGAAATCAAAAAATATGTTTAAAAACAAAATAGATATTTTCACCAATAATTTAATTTTTTAGTTTACAGCTTAAAAAAAATGCATTATCATTGTTTTGAAAATGAGAACTACATCACATTAATAAGAAACACAAATAGAATGTGATCTAGAAAATAAATATAAATTACAGCGTATAAGGACCTCTGTTGTGTGGGATAGAGGTCCTTTATTTTTTTAAAGTGATGATTACAAAAAAAGCGGAAATGATATTTCCGCTTTTCTCGTTCCAATTAACGTGCAATTTCACCAAATTTACCATTATTGAAATCATGAAAAGCTTGAATGATTTCTTCTTTGGTGTTCATGACGAATGGTCCATGCCCTTGAATTGGCTCATTTAGAGGCTCACCTGTAAGCACTAAAAATTGTGTATCTTTATATGCTTGCAATTGAATTGCTGCCTCACCATCACGAGCAAACATCACAATTGAACTGTCTAGAACTTTTTGAGTCCCATTAATTACGAGTTCACCATTCAACACTACAACCAATACGTTGTGATCTACAGGAACATGTATGAATGTTTCATACTCAGCTTTAAGCTGACCATCCCACACATTTATTGGAGTAAATGTTTCAGCAGGACCATAATGACCACCAAACTCACCCGCAATTACACGGATGTGACCAGCATCATCATCCATGGTAATTGTTGGAATATCATGAGATGTGATCGCTTGATAACGTGGTTGAGTCATTTTATCTTTGGCTGGTAGATTGACCCAAAGCTGTGCCATTTCAAGAATTCCACCTTTTTGAGCAAATTCAGGAGAATGAAACTCTTCGTGAACCAATCCGGCCCCAGCAGTCATCCATTGCACATCTCCTGCCTCGATAACACCACCACCACCACTGGAATCCTTATGTGCTAAACCACCTTGGTAGGCGATAGTCACTGTTTCAAATCCGCGATGAGGATGTGAGCCAACACCTAACTGACGTGTCGTTGGCTCAAAGTGATGTGGTGCACCATAATCTAATAACAAAAAAGGACTAAGTGCTTGACCTAACCGATCATAAGAAAATAAGTTACGCACTGGCAGACCATCACCAACCCAATGTGTATGTTGGTTACGATAAACCCCAATTACTCTTTTCATCTTTTACTCCTATATTCGATAGGATGAACATGCGCTCATTTTAGACTTTGCACAGAAAATAAAAAGAGCTTCACTGCCACACAGATTCCTATTTTTATGATTATAATAATCTAAATTAATTCATATATGTGACTATTCACTGAAATTTGAAATTCATGATTACAATATTCCTATTAATAAGACTAATTATCCTAAAAATGGTCACAAATTTATCTCATTTTCAGTCTAATATGACTGGTGACTGAATACGAGTTCATTGATACGTATTCACACTTACTAACATCATAGAGGCTAATAATAATGGGCAAACCTTACGTTCGTTTAGATAAAGATAATGCAGTAGTGCTTTTAGTCGATCACCAAACAGGTCTTCTTTCTCTTGTACGTGATATCGATCCTGATAAGTTTAAAAACAATGTTTTAGCACTCGCAGCAGCAGCAAAATACTTTAACTTGCCGACAATTTTAACAACAAGTTTTGAAGATGGTCCTAATGGTCCACTCGTTCCAGAATTAGTTGAAATGTTCCCTGATGCTCCATATATCGCGCGTCCAGGTCAAATCAATGCTTGGGATAACGAAGATTTTGTAAATGCTGTTAAAGCGACAGGTAAAAAACAGCTGATCATCGCTGGTGTTGTGACTGAAGTATGTGTTGCATTCCCTACACTTTCAGCTCTTGCTGAAGACTTTGATGTATTCGTGATTACTGATGCATCTGGTACATTCAACCAAATTACGCGCGATGCTGCATGGAACCGCATGTCTCAAGCAGGTGCTCAACTTATGACATGGTTTGGTGCTGCAGGTGAGTTACATCGTGACTGGCGTAATGATATCGAAGGTTTAGGTGCTTTATTCGGTGAGCATATTCCTGACTATAAAAACTTAATGGTTAGCTATGTAAAGAACACCACTAAAAAATAATATTTAATAAAAGCGACCTTTAGGTCGCTTTTTTTTACCATATTCAAAACCCAAGATGATTTCTTGAACGGCTTAGTTTAACCTATGCTTAAACTTTATCGGATCAGGCGTCGAGGTGAAAATTGCATTCATTTGATGACTATTACTATTTTTATTTGGTCGTTAAATACGGCGGTTTCAGTGCTGCTAGTGACGCGTCAAATATAACTAAATCAAAGCTTAGTCGACGTATTTTAGAACTCGAAGCAAAATTTAATGTCACACTCATTCAACGTTCTACTCGCCATTTCAAAGTAACGCCTTTAGGTCAAGAATTTTTTCAAGAATGTGAAAAAGTAATCAACCAAGCTGATTGCGCTCATAATGTTTTACTTAAACAGAAAAGTGAACCTCAGGGTCTAGTTAAAATTAGTTGCCCACCCGTAATGATGCGTTATCAAATTCGCTCTTTACTCAATGATTTTTTGAAGCGCTATCCAAAAGTTCAAGTCGAGATGGAATTAACCAGCCGACGCGTAGATGTATTGCACGATGATATTGACTTGGCGATCAGAACTAATTTTTCTGCCAATGAAGACTCCACCATCGTGGTTCGTGATGTCATCAAAACCACTCATTGTTTAGTGGCAACCCCTGAGCTTTTACAGGGTCGCGTTTTAGAATATCCAACTGAAATCAATGATTTTCCAACAATTGTTTTAGGAACTCAAAAAACACACTATCAATGGAATTTGCACCGAATTGAAGGGCATGATCTCATTGAAATTCCATTACAACCACGTATTAAAAGTAATGATTTGGCTGGTGTGTATTATTCAGTGATGGATGGATTAGGTATTGCAGATCTACCTTATCTTACAGTGCAAAAGGATTTGGCAGCAGGACGGCTTATACACATCTTGCCTGACTGGTGCTCAAAGATAGGGACTGTGCAACTCGTTTATGCATCACGTAAAGGACAACGACTCGTGATGGAAAAACTCATCGACCACTTGGTTGAAGGTTTACGACAAGCAGCACAAAATCAAGAAGGTTATGCCTCTTAATAAAAAACCAGCACATCGTGCTGGTTCTTTACTTTTCAACTTAATTTAGATCTTACCAACAAGATCGATTGATGGTGCAAGTGTAGCATCACCTTCTTTCCATTTCGCAGGACATACTTCGCCTGGGTGAGCATGAACATATTGAGCCGCTTTCACTTTGCGAAGAAGTTCTTGAGCATCACGACCAATACCACCTGCATTAATCTCTACAATTTGAATTTTTCCTTCAGGATCAATTACAAATGTACCACGATCTGCCAAACCTTCAGATTCAATCAATACATCAAAGTTTTTCGACAATGTCCACGTTGGGTCACCAATAAGTGGATACTGAATTTTACCAATCACATCTGAAGTATCATGCCAAGCTTTATGTGTGAAATGAGTATCTGTAGATACACCATAAATTTCTACACCTAACTTTTGGAATTCAGCATAGTTATCAGCAAGATCGCCTAATTCTGTTGGACATACAAATGTAAAATCTGCAGGATAGAAAAAGACAACAGACCATTTACCTTTAAAATCTTGCTCAGAAACTTCAATGAACTCACCATTTTGATAAGCAGTTGCATTGAATGGTTTGACTTCAGTATTGATTAAACTCATGTGTTTTCCTCTATTTCTTTGTGAGAGTGTTGCTTCATTGAAATAGAGAATACAAAAGATGATTAAATTGGTAAAACCGAAAGTATTTATAAAAACAATCGAATTTCTAGATTTAAAAGTTAATATATTTCTTTAAGAGAATGAATCAAATATAAAACACTGTTTATTTTTTGAAATTTATTCAATTGGTTTCAAATTTTTGAAAATAATACTTGTCTTTTTTCATCCCAAAGAGAAAGATCATTCACTCTGTATGATCATAAACGATTCGAGTAATATCCATTGGGCTTAACCTCACACTATGAAAGCTCACTGTTCGAGGCTTACGATTCACCATCTTTTCCCGAGATCATTAATCAAGCGCTGATCTATTTCTATAATCATTATATGAAACGATTGAAAATCTTGCTGCTCTAGCTCATTAAACTTCCTCTTCTGCACTCACCTGATGATAAGATCGATTAAAATAGACAAGACTTTCCTCTTGCGAGCTTTGTTGAATAGCTACAACTCGGCAAATAAAAATACTGTGTGTGCCCACTTGTTGAATTTGCTCAATCTCACAATCAAAACTGACTAAAGCGTCCTTTAAGACCGGGCAACCTGTTTTCAATTTACCCCATTGGGCTAATCCAAAACGTTGTTCTGCACTCAATTGACTCGATGCAAAAGCATTTGAAAGAGACTCATGTTGAGAACTGAGCACATTGACAGATAAAACTTTGTTCTCAATAAAATACTGATGAGATCGGGATGATTGATTCATACACACCAAAAGCGTAGCAGGTGAATCAGTAACGCTACATACAGCAGAAGCCGTGAAACCATGCTGTCCTGTTTCACCAGCTGTTGTAATAATATTGACTGCAGTGGTTAATAAAGACATTGCGTTTCTGTAGTCTGAAGCTTCAACCATTTTTCTCTTCTCAAATATAAATTGCTAAACTCGTGCGAACCTAGGATATAGGTGATTACACAGATGATCCATCTTGAATGTAGAAAATAAACTCAGCTAAAGCACTAACTTCTTAGTTTAAGATCGCTGAACCCATACTTAAGGCTTCAAGTTTGTCACGTCCCACGTGACGAGACAGTGGTATCATTCCACAGTGGGTTGAAGGGTATAGCTTATCAGCATCGACAAATTGCAAAACTTTACGCAAAGTGTTCACCATTTCGTCAAGTGTTTCAATTTGATTGGTTGCCACATCGATTACACCGATCATGACTTTCTTCCACGAATCAGTTCAATAAGATCCATGGATATATGTGAGTTTTGCACTCTAGAGAAATGATGCCCCAACTTAGATTTTTGTAGTATCGGGAGTGACGTTTCAAAAGGACACCGTTCATTACTCAAAGTTTGTTTCCCATTTTTATTATCTTTCATAGAATTACTTTTACAAATATGTATGGCGGTTTCACATTTCAATGATCCTAGCCAAAATAATGGACAGCACGTCCCTCTAAAGATAACGTAACTTTAATCTTTGGAGATTCAAGAAATGGCTAAACGTTTTAGT
>NZ_JBWYIQ010000037.1:0-23359 GCF_056779795.1 Acinetobacter sp. ANC_7682
GGACCGTTTGATCAAGGAGATGCGCCTGGAAGGCATCTGTTCGATTGCAGAAGCAAATGCCTGGTTGCCCTGCTTTATTGAGCAGTTCAATCAGAAGTTCGCCAAATGTGCGCGAAACTCAAAGAACCTGCATCGACCATTAACCGAATCTGATCTTGAACTGGATGATATTTTTACCTGGCAGGAACCGCGTAAGGTCACCAAGAACCTGACGATTACCTATGACAAATGTATTTATCTGCTTGAACCGACAGAGCTGAATCATAAGCTTGCTGGGCAATACGTTTCATTTCTGGAGTATCCGGATGGCACTGTGGCCCTCATGCATGAAGGACGAAAGCTCAACTACAGCATCTTCAATAAATTGGCTGGGCTGCAGCAAAATGAGATTGTTGAGAATAAACGGTTAGGTTCAGTCCTGGCGCATATCCAGCAACAACATGAAGAATTGGAGAAACAGAATAAACGTTCCCGTGCCAAGAAAAGTATGCCGAGCCGTAAAGCTCAGAAAGCTGTTATTGGACAAAGAAATTTAAATCCTGTGCTTGACTCTTGTGGTTAAAAACAGGACATTTTAAATGGTTTTTCGCATAGACATTTTAATTGGTGAATAACAGAAATTCCCCCCAAAGTGTAAATTAATTATTTCTTTAAAATAGCTATATTCATTTTTTTCATATTCATTTGTATCATCCATAAGCAAGAAAACATGCGCTTTTAAAGCCGTGTCACTTGCAGAACTTGCATCGTTCAAGGGACAATAAGCCAAACTAAATTGTAGTCCTTATTATGTCCCAAACTTTAGACGTTCTCGGCGGTATTAGCGCTGAGCAATTCCTTACGGAATATTGGCAAAAAAAACCGCTCCTCGTTCGTAATGCAGTTCCTGAAATTGTGGGTTTACTTGAACCCAATGATGTTATGGAGCTTGCACTCGATGAAAACGTGACTGCACGTTTGATCAAACAAAAAGATCGTGACCCTAATCAATGGAATGTGAAGTCATCGCCACTGCTCAAAGCAGACTTCCAAAAAATGCCAAAATTATGGACACTACTCGTTCAAGCGGTCGATCACTATTCGTTTGATCTTGCTGAGTTATGGAAAAAATTTCCTTTTATTCCTCAATGGCGTCGTGAAGATATTATGGTGTCTTACGCACCACAAGGTGGTTCTGTCGGTAAACACTTCGATTTTTATGATGTATTTTTAGTTCAAGGTTACGGACATCGCCGTTGGCAATTAGGCCAAATGTGTGATGAACAGACAGCACTCGTTGCAGGTCAGCCTTTAAAACTTTTGCAAGAAATGGAAGTTCATTTTGATGAAGTTTTGGCGCCAGGAGATTTACTATATGTCCCACCTGGTCTTTCTCATTATGGCGTAGCTGAAGATGAGTGTTTAACCTATTCTTTCGGTTTCCGCATGCCAAATATCTCAGACATGATGGATAGTCTTGGTGATTCTTTTTCAGAACAAGAGCAACTGAAAAAACCATTATTAGATATCACACGCTCTGTCAGCACTGCTGTCGGCGAAATTTCAGATCATGAGCTTAGCTATTTGCGCGAACAACTTTTAGCTCAACTGCAAAATCCTGAGATGCTAAATGAAGCCATCATGTGTCTCGCTTCGCAACCTGGTTATCCTAACAATATTCCAGAAAATGACGAAATTGGAACAGGTGATTTAGAAGAAGCACTTGAAGAAGGTTATTTATTAAAAATCGAACCTGCTTCACGTTTGCTGTATAGCAACTTCAATGATGAACTTAACTTTTGGGCAAATGGAGAGCGCTTATGTATCTCCGAAGAATTTAAACCTCATTTAAAACGTATCGCTGATGGTGAAATGATCGCTTTAGATGAAAGTTTATATGATCAACATATTCTTGAAGATCTCGCTGAACTCTTGAATAGTTCGATCATTATGTTGCTTCCTTCGGAAGAAAACTAAACCTATAAATATAAATTGTTAGCTTACAGCTGTAAGCTAACAATTCACTACTTGCCTGATTCCATAGAAGTTCGTAAGGTAATTACAGTAAAGAACGATGGAAAATAAAAATGGCAAGTCCTGCTCAAGCAATAAGACATAAATTACTGAACACTTTTTTTTCAAGACATTCTGTATGGTTCGCTTGTATTATCATCGCCCTAAGTATTACGTGGCTTAGGCTATTTTACAGCCCCCATTATATTTATTATTTTCTATCCGACAGTGTCATTAATATTATTTGGCTACTGACCAGTTTACTCAGTGTCTTAGGCCTATATGATGTACTTCAAAATAAACATTCAATTTTAAAGAACTACCCAATCATGGGGCATTTTCGCTTCTTATTTGAAGATTTCAGACCCGAAATTCGTCAATATTTTATTGAATCAGACCAAGACGCTTTACCCTTTTCAAGAATGCAACGTAGCTTAGTCTATCAGCGTGCAAAGAATGAAAATGCTGATAAGCCTTTTGGTTCAATTATTGATGTATATCAAGATGACTATCGTTTCATTACCCACTCTCTTGCACCGAAACTCCCAGCTGATACCAGCACCTTCCGTATTAAAGTGGGTAATGATCAATGCGCTCAACCTTATATCGCATCAATCATGAATATCTCAGCCATGAGTTTTGGAAGTCTAAGTGCTAATGCAATACGCGCACTTAATCTCGGTGCCCACATGGGTCAGTTCTATCATGATACTGGCGAAGGAAGCCTAAGCCCCTACCATCTTGAAAATAATGGAGATATTGTTTGGCAAATCGCCAGTGGATATTTTGGTTGTCGAACTGAAGACGGTCTATTTGATCCTGAAAAATTTAAAGCTCAAGCAAAACATCCCAATATCAAAATGATTGAGCTAAAACTGTCTCAAGGAGCAAAACCAGGTCACGGCGGTATTTTACCCAAACATAAGATTACAGAAGAAATTTCGAAAATTCGTGGTGTTCCTCGTGATCGCGATTGTATTTCCCCGCCAAGCCACCCTAGCTTTAATACACCGATTGAAATGATGCATTTTATTCAAAAGTTACGTGAACTATCAGGTGGTAAACCTGTTGGATTCAAATTATGTATCGGACAGCCTTGGCAATTTATGAGTATTGTCAAAGCGATGCTTGAAACCAATATTGTTCCTGATTTTATCGTCGTAGATGGATCAGAAGGTGGAACCGGTGCTGCACCGATTGAATTTAGCGATAATATCGGAACACCACTGCGTGAAGCGCTCTTGTTTGCACACAATACCTTAGTAGGTGCTGGATTAAGAGATAAAGTAAAAATTGGTGCAAGTGGTAAAATCATCAGTGCTTTTGATATTGCAAGTACCTTTGCCTTAGGTGCAGATTGGGTGAATTCAGCTCGTGGATTTATGTTTGCTGTCGGTTGTATCCAAGCTCAAAGTTGCCATACCAATCAGTGTCCTGTTGGGGTAGCAACACAAGATGCTGAGCGCCAAAAAGCAGTACATGTACCAACGAAAGCAGAACGTGTTTATAATTTCCACAAAAATACATTGCATGCACTGTCGGAAATGATAGCAGCTGCAGGTTTAAATCATCCGAGTGAAATTAAAGCTCATCATCTCGCGCAACGTATAAATGATCGTGAAATTAAAAATTATGCTCAATTACATTTTTGGTTAGAATCGGGTCAACTATTGAACTGTAAAGATAAAGACGAAGAAAATTTCTATTTCAGAATGTGGAATTTGGCAGATGCCAGCAAATTCTAGTTTCATCAAAAAGGTGCTGAAATCAGCACCTTTATTTTAAAAGTATCCTTTATGACTTTGCGCATGTAAGAATGCTGGGATTAAACCCGTTAATGCTGCCCGTATATCCGCACGCTCATTGATCAACTGATGAGATCCCTCCTCTAACATGAGCAAGGTCTGAAGGCGAAACTTTCTGCGAATAAATTCGATATTATAACGCCAGTCTACGGTTTGATCTTGGGCACCTTGAGCGAGCCAAACTGGAATTCGGCATGCAGGTCGATTTTCCATTTCCAACATCCACTTTGACATTGCTAATATCCAATCCATCCCCATCATACGCGGTTGTAGTGGATCTTTTAGACGTACAAATCTTAAAAATTCAGGGTTGTGATTATTGCGCTTAAAATGTCTTGGAACTTCACGTTTGATACGGCGAATGATGCCCAAGCCTACTGGATTATGCCACCATGCTGTTTTTGCAGGTCTGACTAACGGCGACAAGAGCAATACGCGTTCTACAATTGGATTTTTACGTTGTTCAGCAAACTCCAACAAATGATGCATCCAAATTGCACCACCAGTACTCTGTCCGATACCTAGCCATGGTTTAGGCAATTGATCAGCTTGTTTTACATATTGGTGAACCGCATGGAGTACTTGCTGATAATGATCAAAGTTCTGAATGCTGGCAGCATTGCCATCACTTAACCCATGTCCAGGCAAGTCATAAGTTAAAACACTAAACCCTTGATCCAGCAATTCACCAATAATTGGTTGGTAAATCCCACTGTGTTCCAAATAGCCATGCAATAATAATACAGTACCTTTCACCTGCTCTATGCGAGGTTGATACACCTGCACATGAAGTTTGAACAAAGGCATTTTGATATAACCCTGCCAATAATTCGCTTCAAGACGATCAAGTGCGTAAAGATGACGATAAGCTTGAATCTCTTTCGAAGGAGAATAAGGTCGATTTAAGTTTAAAGGTTCCAACCTTAGTGGTGTTTGTTCTCGATTCGGAATGGGTAAATCGAGTTGTTTCAACACATTTGGATTCAGAAATGGAATATCAGACATTATGGCACCTCCCGACAACCGCTAGAGCCAAACATTACATCTCTGATCGTGGCAAGTAATTCATAATTTGCACGACGACTGTGATCGTAATTTAATTGGCTAGGACGCCATGTTGTCAGCATTGTAGGCATAGGCGCTTCAACAGGAATTGTCTTGATACCGTTCAAAGCAAAAAGACGTCGTGTACGTGTCATATGATAACGATCGGTAATCAGAATCACTGTCGGCGCTCCTCCTTTTTTTTGTAATAATAATGAACTAAAGCGTGTATTCTCACAGGTATTCATGCTGCGTTGCTCTAATAGATTCGCTTCTACGCCACGCGATGCTAGCCAAGATTGCATGTACGGTGCTTCAACACCACTCAACACAATAGGTAAATCCGTTTGCTTCTCAATCTCAAGTGTTTTTTCTAGTCTAGAGCGTGTGTAATCATTAACTACGATATCAATTTTATTATCCCCTAGCGTCAACCCACCACCCAACACTACTATCGCATAAGGTTTATCTTGTTGATTTGATAAAGTTTTATTTTCATTTTGAATCAACGCGATATCTTTATAGATTTGCGGATCTAATTTTTGAACCTCATCATCTTCTAAGGGATGATTTCTAAGGAAAAATTCATATTTTTCCATTAAAGCCAAGCGCTGATTTTTTTCTTCATTGATGGATGAATTTGTTGAATCAGTTTGGCTTATGGCAACATCACTGGCTAAATCAGGCTGATCAATTGAGAAGACAACATGCTCTTTAGTTTCATGCTTTGTATTTATATCTGTAAGCAATTCATCTTTAATTTTTTGTTTTAATAACACATAGCGAGTTTGAATTTCAGCAAGCTGTTCAGCCCCTTGATCATTCAATTGTTCTTCAATAAGTTTGAGATAAGCTTGTCTTGCAATCCACAACCTTGAACCAGGCTCCAAATCCTCCTTATCAGTTAACGCTGCCATTTGCTGGCTCTTGGCCGCAATTTCGTCAACTTTGATAGGGACAAATGCGTGAAGTGATTTCACAACAAGTGCTGAATAAAATGGTGTATACCAGAAAACCATGAGACAGCTCAAAAGTGCGAATATGATCGCCATCATACGCACCGTTGTCACCATCCAATGTTTTCTAGACATACTGTCCTTTTTAAACCAAATGAGATTGAATAGAACCTTTTTGATCGAACAAAACAGGCTCAGGTTCTAATAAAATACCAAACTTATTTAACACATCTTGCTGCACAGAGCGATAGGTTGCTTGCACATCTGTAAGAGATGCATCAGCGTAATTGACTAAAACTAAAGCCTGTCGATCAAACATTCCCACTTTTCCTAATTTTTTTCCTTTCCAGCCTGTTTGGTCAATCAACCAACCTGCTGCAACTTTTACAGAACCATCCGCTTGTGGATAGTGTGGAATTGAGGGATGAAGCTGTAAAACTTCCTCAAACTTCGTTTTAATTAAAATCGGATTTTTAAAAAAGCTCCCTGCATTTGGATATTCTGCAGGATCTGGGAGTTTACTTTGACGAATTTTGATCACTTGTTGCTGTAAATTATATGGTGTGATGTCATCGCCCATCGCAGCTTTTAAATCGCCATAATTCATTTTGAGTTGTGGCTGTTTAAGTAATTTAAAGATGACCGCAGTAATAACAAACCGCTCAGGCTGATCTTTAAAAATGCTGTGTCGATATGAAAAATGACAATCACTCGCTTGGATTTGAACGATTTCATTTTTAGTACGATCAAAAGCCTCTACAAATTCAATAAATTCACCGACTTCAACGCCATAGGCACCAATGTTCTGAACAGGTGCAGCACCCACCCACCCTGGAATCAATGCGAGATTTTGCAATCCATAGAAACCTTGCTCTGTTGTCCATAGCACGAACTCATGCCAGTGACGTCCAGCACCTACTCGAATTGTTACATTGGTATCATCTTCAGCAAGCAGGACAAGATCATTTAAATGTAATTGAACAACTAAAGCATCTAGATGCTCAGGGAGCAACATATTACTCCCCCCTGAAAGTATCATCATGTTTAATTGAGCTTGCTCAGCAAATTCAATTGCTTCACGCAAATCTTGAAGAGATCGCACAATACAATAATGAGATGCAACAGCATTTAAATTCAACGTATTGAAAGACTGGAGTTGTATATTAGTTTGAATATCAATCATATTTTTATCTTACTCAACGTTTGACTGCTGCAACATTGGTTTTAAGTAACTAATCCATGCTTTACTGTTCGACTCACATTGATCTAAGACCAACTCAAAGCCATCATCTCCACCATAGTAAGGATCTGGTACGGGTTGATTTAAATATGAAGGATCTTTGGCACTCATGAGCTCTATTTTTGCTCGCAATTCATGGTTTTGAAATATCTGCGCTGCTTCAACTTGCAGTTTCTGAATATTTACTAGATTTTCATGATCCATCGCCAAGATTAAATCGAATTCCTTAAAGTCTTCAATACGAATCTGTCTCGCACGTAATGAAGATAAATCATACCCTCGTTTCAATGCGTGCTTTTGACTTCGATGATCAGGCGCTTTGTTTGGGTGGTAGTTACTGGTTCCAGCTGAATCAACTTCAATATTTAATTTTTCTAAATCAGCAAAGTGTTTCATTACCACTTCTGCTGTTGGGGAACGACAAATATTTCCTAAACATACACATAAAATTTTGTATGGCATTTTCGTCGTCATCTTCGCCTCAAAAATACATATACTTTCGCAGTGCATATGTTAAGTTATTTAAGGAGTGAATCCTATAGAACTGTAAAACAATAATCTTATTTAAAGCGCAAAAAGGATGTGTGATGAGCCAATTTCAATTTCAAACTGTCGGGAATATTATTTCCGGTTTAGGGAGTATTCAACAGCTTGGCTCAATTTTAAAACAACATCGATTTAATAAAGTTCTTCTCGTCACAGATCAAGGAATGATTGATCATCACCTCCACCAACCTATTCTTCACATTTTCAACGCTACTGGGACTGAGTTCAGTATTTTTTCCGATGTCGTTGCAGACCCTCCTGAGGAAGTCATCTTAAATGCAGTAGATGAAGCAAAACGTTTACACATTGATGCAGTCATTGGTTTTGGCGGTGGTAGCTCCTTAGACGTGGCAAAAATTATTGCCGTACTTGCACACCCCAATCAAACCCAAACGATTTCTGAGTTATATGGCGTCAATCAAGCTCAATCGCCACGATTACCACTTATCTTAGTGCCTACAACTGCAGGTACGGGTTCTGAAGTTACACCAATCTCTATTATCACTACAGGCAAAACAACAAAAACAGGAATTGTTTCACCCGTTCTGTATGCGGATACTGCCATTTTAGATGCAACTTTTACTCAAGGTCTTCCGGCTCACATCACTGCAGCAACAGGAATTGATGCAATGGTGCATGCAATTGAAGCCTACACCTCAAAACTAAAGAAAAATTTCTATTCTGATTTGCTCGCTAAACAAGCATTGGATTTATTGAATCAAAATTTAAAACTTGTTCTAGAGCAACCCCAAAACCTAGAAGCGCGCCAAAAAATGCTCTTAGGCTCTATGTTGGCTGGACAAGCATTTGCAAATGCTCCTGTTGGAGCTGTTCATGCGCTTGCCTATCCTTTGGGCGGGCATTATCACTTATCGCATGGTCATACCAATGCAATCGTGCTTGTTGAAACACTGAAATTCAATGCACCTCAAGCGAAGAAATACTATGCTGAACTGATGCAATGGATTGACCCATATAGCAAAGGCAATACTGATGGCTTATGTGATTTATTTATTGATCATATGGAAAGGCATGTTAGCCAGAGTGGGTTGAGCTTAAAACTCAATGAGCTAGGTGTACAAGAATCAGATTTAGAGATGTTAGCTAATGATGCGATGCAACAAACACGCCTCTTACAAAACAATCCTAGAGCTCTAAGCTATGCTGATGCTTTAAGCATCTACCAAGCAATTTATCATTAAATGACTCGAAATCTTTAATCAACTTTCTGAATAAAATATGACAACTATTTCAAAAAAAACTAGAGCAGACTATCAATTCTTTTTTCCCATCCAAACCCGTTGGGCTGATAATGACGTGTATGGGCATGTCAATAACGTCACTTATTACAGCTACTTTGACACCGCCGCAAATGCGCTACTTATTCAACACGCACTATTTGACTTTAAAACTTCGCCTATCATTGGACTCGTTGTTGAATCAAAATGTACATATTTTTCTGAACTATCCTACCCCGAAGTGATTGATGTTGCTGTCGCTATCGAAAAGATTGGACGATCTTCAGTGACGTATAGCATTTCAATATTTAAGAAAAATCAATCAGAGCCTGCTGCTCAAGGTTATTTTGTCCATGTATTTGTCGACCGTGACTCTCGTAAAAGTATTGAATTACCAAACTCAATACGCGAAGCCTTAACTACGTTTATGACGAAATCAACTTAAGACTTAAGCTGAATATTATGTAGCTCACCGCCGAAAATTTTTAACAAGTCTTCCACGACGGGTTCTTGATGAATCAATTCTTCAGCACGTCGATATGCCTTTTGCTTACGCTTTTCCTGCAGATCGAAAGGCGTCTCACCGTTTGGTTCGTTGTATTTTACGATTAATTGAGATTTTGAAAATGATTGCTTGAGTACTGCTTCTAAACTCGGAATGAGTGAGTGCAATAAAGCTTCGTATTTTGCAGGGATATAGAATTCACATGTTCCATCAATTTGACCTTGCATAAGACCTTGTTGTGCTAATTCTTGTACCGCAGGTGTTAATGGACTATTTCTGAACCAATATTCCCACTTTTGAGTATCCCATTCACCTACCAATTCGACAGGCTCAAGCCTTAAAATATCTTGAGGCATTAAACCTTTTAAGCCAGCATCTGCGACAACATTTTTATTCTCATCAAGTAGATCTAGACTTGGGCAATGAGTGCCATTCGATGATCCTTCTTCTTGAACTGACAATTCAGCGCTTTCAGCAGAATGTTCACTTGGCTTAGGCTCTAAAAAGAAAATATTGTCTTGATCAACAATAGAAGATTCAACAGGCTCTGAATTAAAGCTTGCTCCAAATGAAGTCAGCTCAATCTCCCCACTGCCTACCACAGAGTTGGTTAAATTCTCTTGTTTCACTTCAACAGATACAGACTGACCGACATCATCCGCATGATTTAATTCTGTTGAATGCAAGCTTTCAGATTCAGATTTTTCAGGATGAACTGACTCCGTAGGAACAGCCTCATCATCAGATGCCATCATCTGCTGAAATAAGATTAGATCCGTATTTTCCTCATCATTTACATCACGACTACGCTGAATCGAACTCGTATTATTCTCAGGCGAACTGATTTTCGATCCTGCTTCTTGATGATCAGCCGATATAGATTCTGAATTCTCTGTCGAAATCTGATTGAAATTTTCAGCTTCTTTTAAGACATTTGATTGTTCTGGAAGTGCTTGAGTGGTCAGCTGCTCATTATTCGCCATCGGGCGGAATGCCAACAACCTGAGCACACACATTTCAAAGCCTTGCTCTTGAGTCACTGCAATTTGTAATTCAGCACGACCTTTACATGCAATTTGATAATACAATTGTAGATCTTGAGCAGAAATCATGCTCGAAAGCTGCATAATTTTCTGATTAATCTCAGCACTATATTTTAAACTCAAGTCTGGTAAGTATTGGAGTAAAGCCAACTCATGTAAAGTTGAAATGAGTTGATCCAACACCAAAGAAACATCAAGTGCTTGTTGACGGAATTGGAGTAATAAAGCACTGACTTTAGCACGTTGATTTTGATGTATCGCCAAAATAAGGTCGAAAATAATCGTGCGATCAATCAAACCCAGCATTTCTTTCACATCTTGGTGGTGAATCGCACCTTGCCCATATGCAATTGCTTGATCTGTTAGCGACAGTGCATCACGTAAAGAACCTTGTGCTGACTCAGCGATCTGCCAAATCGCATCAGCTTCCGCATTAATTGATTCTTTAGTTAAAATTTGTGTGAGATGTGAAGTGATTTCATCAACCGCCAATGGGCGTAAAGTAAATTGCAAACAACGTGAAATAACCGTAATTGGAAGTTTTTGAGGATCTGTCGTCGCAAATAAAAATTTGACATGTTCAGGCGGTTCTTCAAGTGTCTTGAGTAAAGCATTGAAAGAATGTGTGGACAGCATGTGTACTTCATCAATGAGATACACTTTAAAACGACCTTGCGTTGGTGCATAAGGTACGTTATCCAATAATTCTCGTGTATCCTCAACTTTGGTTCGGGATGCTGCGTCAATTTCAATTAAGTCTATAAATCGACCTTCATTGACTGCGGTACACGTTGGGCATACTTCACACGGTGTAGATGTTACACCTGTTTCACAGTTCAGACATTTAGCAAGAATCCTTGCAATCGTTGTTTTACCAACGCCACGCGTCCCCGTAAAAAGATAAGCATGATGCAGTCGACCACGCTCTAAAGCACTGGTTAATGCACGCGACACATGGTTTTGACCAACCAATTCTAAAAAATTACGTGGACGATATTTACGCGCAAGAACCTGATACATGAATGCTCCCTAATTACAGGACTAAGCATACTGTTTTTTTTGGCAAGAGTGAATGCGTTACAGATCATTCATACATTCAAAAAACAATTTAAACCCAACTCTTTTTTCTTGGGAAAATTTAACCTGTTAAATTCAAACTAAAATCATCAAAATTTTCGTATTCCTCACCAGTCCCATCGATACGAATTTCTAGCATTTTGTTGACCAAATCGACAAGAATGATATTTCTGGTTGGAACACCGTTTAATTGAATCAAAGACTTCTCAGTATTAATGAATTTGAACTGACATTTGATTTCTTCTGCTTGGTTATGACCGCTTAGACTTAATCGTGACAACACATACGTTTGGTCTGCGTTGAGTTGTAAATCAACAGCCATACCAGGACAATCATCACAACGCGAAAAACACCCCATACATGGCGTAGTACCTTGATATAAACCAATATATTGAGGTGTTACTTGATTTTTTATTGAATCATTCTGTTTCAAGAGTTGATTTGATTGCGTGGACTGATCGCAAGAAGCCATATGAATCGACGATATCAAAACGAATGGGATGACAGTACTACGGCGCATAATCACAAATCAATTTTAACAATTTTGTGAAAATTACCATATCTCAAGTCTGCATATGAATCAATGCGTATGTTGGTGCACGTGAACCCCATCATCATGTAAAACTTGATCAGGGTAAGCGAGTCCAATCCCTTTAATTACTTCAGCAAAATATGACCCTTTATCTGTATAAACTTTAATAATTGCATATTGATCTTCAATACTTTGAGTAATCGTAAAATAGTTTAGATCAGCAGGATAATCCTCAAATTGCCCCTTATATCTCACAATTCCATCCTCAACTTGTTCAATCTCAGTAATTTCGGCCACACGATTGATACCAAATTGCAAAAGTTTCAAGGGAAATTTACTGCCCTCTTTCATGCTCGCCACTTGATCAGGGCTAAACTTAAATAAATAACCCGTGTCAGCCCGATGCTGAAAACTTTCTGGAAGAATCATATGCCGTTCAACATTTTGTTCTAGTACAGGCATAAGCTCAGGCATCAGATGAGAACTCGATGACTCATTCTTATTTTTAAGGCGTTCGTCATGAGCATAAACATTTTGACCCAGTTCATTTTCAACTTGATGCTGCTGTAAGCTTGCAGATGGTTTGTCTTTTTCGGGTTTTAGATATAACGTAAATGTAGCAGTCACAAAAACTGCTACACCCAATAAAATATAAATTACTTTCATAAATTATTTGAATAGCGACACTGCTTTAGCATTTTTATTAATCATAGTGACAGCATCACGATCATTCGTACCCCCTAATTGGTATCCATACTTTGGATGGAATAAATCTGGGCTTGAGAAATAAGAGATACTATTACCTCCCATAATCGTACTACCCAAAGGATGCTCCAAACCACGTGCTGGTCCAGCGGTATCATGATGATCCACCCCCATATTATGACCGAATTCATGTCGTAAAACCGTGATTCCACAGTTAATACTTCCACTACCGATCATATAATTGGAGTTAGGGTTTACAAGTAAGTACGCTAAACCACAGCCCTCTTCATCACCTTCATAATATATAGCATCAGCTTTTAAGCGATTACGCTCATTCTGAATAACTTTGTCCACACGACCAATATCAAGGACATTGTTTAATGTTTTAGAACCTGGTGTTTTATATTGCAGATAACCAACGTTGCGTAGATAAAACTTGGCATTTGAATTCTCTGCAGACACATTGGTTAGGTCAAAGCCTTCAATCAATCTAATTTTCGCTGCATTTGCACCTAATTTCTCTGCAACAGCAGGACTACTCACCAAAAGCATGTCAATCGTTGAACTATCAGCTTGCCATCCTTGAGATGTATAGACAAAACGTAGTGTTTCACCAGTTTGAATCGTTTGTCGTGAATTATTGGATGCCTGAATTGTGCTGCTCCACGCCGCTCCAGAACTTATGATTATCTTGTCATTGATTTGAGCACGATCAGGTAAATTAATTACTGATTGCCAATTTCCATTTGTCAACTTAACACGTGTCACTGGTTGTTTAGGATCAGGAACTTTTTGATTATTTAAATCTTTCGCTTGTATCACACGTTCTGGTGCAGAAACTAAAATCCACTTCGCTAATTCTTTTACAAACATAAATTCATATCGATCACCTCTATTTATTTTTAAAGTTGCTGAGGTATTGATATTCTGATTTGAAATAGTAGCTTCCCATGTTGCAGTCGACTTCACGATCACACGATCACGGTCATATGCTGAACTTGGTAACGTGAATTGTGACACCCAGTTTCCATTACCAAAAATAATTTCAGTTAAAGGGCTATCGGTTTTATTTAACTGAGTACCCACTGAACTAACATTTATTTGCCTCGGCTTGATATATTCAGGAACCCATTTTTTTAGTTTTTGATTAAATACAAACCAATAGCGATCTCCTTTTTTTAAATTAAAATTACTCGAAAAAAGAAGATTTGTTGTATCAATTGATGAATCCCAGCCTGCATCAGATTCAATCAACATTACCGTATTGTTAGTTACATCGCTCGGCAATACTATTTTCTTTGCCCAAGCGCCATCTTTTAGATGAACTCGCTGTATGATTTGTTGATTAGATATAATATTTTGTACACTTGAATTATCGACAATGGCACTTGGTGTACTGTTGATTCGCCATTTTTTTAAAGATTCACTATAAATAAAGTCGAATGTGTTTCCTCTATTGATTTGAATTGATTCAAGTGGAATATCTATATTGGAAGTATCTAGATATGCCGTATATCCCGCCGATGAAGAAATTCTAATCTTGTCATTATTTTTTGGATTGTTTGGCAGATAGATTTGCTTCGTCCAATTTCCATCACCTAATTTAAATTCTAATTCAGCATAACCGCTCGGAATCTGACCGCTTTGCTGATTTTGGTTTGGTGTAAGTACTGTACTTGCCACAACACCACTCATCAAACAACCCATTAGTAAAAAGGTAATTTTTTTATTCATCATGTCACTATTTGTTTATTTTAGTTAAAGTTAGTGTACATTATAAATACAAATCCCCCTTTGTAAATGTTAAAACCATCCCTTTTTACCATTATTAATGTGATCCACACATCTCAATGCCTCTTGCGATAAACTCCACAAACGATAATCCCCTGTAATTGACCCAACAGGATAATTATGGGTATAGGCAAAACTTAATTTTCTTTCAGGATCACACCAAGCTCCTGATCCGTTGTAGCCCATATGACCAAAACCATTTTTTGCACTTTTACCGAGCGTGATAACTCTGTGATAACCCAAACGCCAATGCATAGGTATTGGCATCACCTTGTCTCGATCATAACTTTGAATTTGCGAAAGTTGTTTGAATACAAGTGGCTTGATAAATTGTCTTGATTCGAACTGACCATAGTGCGCCATCATGGCATAGATTTTCGCTAAACTTCTGGCTGTAAAGACACCATTAGCAGCAGGAATGGGTTGAGTCAGAACACGATCATCAAAAAAGCTAAACCCCTTCATTCCCTTTGGAATCATTGCATCTATAAAATCATCAGGATTTTGACCAGAATATTGAATGATACGATCCGAAAATGAAACTTTCTGTTTTTTCTTCTTTTGTTGTGCAACTTGAGTAGTTGATGACTTTCTTTCAATATTTGTTTTTTCTAAAGGTTTGGCTATTCTTGAAAGTTGATCCTGAGGGACACCAAAATAGGCACCATCTAATTGAAGTGGTTCTACTAAATATTGATTCATCAGCTCAGAAAGATTTTGCTGAGTCGCTTTTTCAATCAGCCCTCCTAATAACCAGCCATACGTAAGTGCTTGATATGCATAATTTGAATTGGGTTTAAAACGTGGTGTCGCGCTAGCCATCACATTGAGCATGTGATCCCAGTCTGCCATTTCAGATGCTTGAGCAATGACATTTCTAACATCATATAAACCACTACGGTGACTCAATACGTCAGCCAAAGTAATATTAGATTTTCCATGTTCAGCAAATTCTGGCCAATAATCAGCTATGGGTTGACGATAGTCTAATTTCCCTTCACTCACTAGAATATGCGACAAAGTCGCTAAGATCCCTTTTCCGGTGGAATAGCACATCGCCATCGTGTCTTCTGACCACTCTTCACTCGAAGACTTTTTTCCAACATAAATATCAACCACTTTTTCTTGACCATAATATACAGCCAATGATGCACCACCTTGTTCAGTACGAGAGTCTTGTAAACGACTAAATAAATGTGCCAAATCTGCAAACTGATGGTGAACGATACCCTTATAATTATGTGTGTCAGCGTAAATTAAATCTTTTAGAATTTTCATCTTCTATCCTTGATTTATAGTTATAAAAAAGCCTAACAAACATGTTAGGCCTAGAGCATCTATTAAAGTGGTTTCACAACACCAGAAACATGAGGTTTTTGTGATTTTGCATTACGAACTAACAAATATGTCGCTTGATCTCGCTCACCCGTTAAAAATTCAACCTCAGATGGTAAAAACATAGGCAACTTAAAATAAACATCAGCATCATAAGCATCCGGTAAACTAATACTTGCTAATGCTTTAGCTTTACTCCACATGCCATGCGCAATCGCTTGTTTAAAACCAAATGCTTTCGCTGTAACTGCATGAATATGAATGAGGTTAAAATCACCTGAAACGAGCGCATAGAGACGCCCCGTGTTTTCAGCGACTTTCCAATTACCCTGTGATTTAAATTCAGGCAACTGATCTTCTTTCGCCTTTGAAGCGGATGAAGTATTTGTTTTTTGACGAGAAAGATAGGTCGTTAAACCTTCCATCACTACATCATTTCCTACTTTTGCAGTCGTAATGAAGTCAAATTGCAAACCTTTGTCATGTGGTTTTAACTCACCAAATTTGCATGATAGCGTGATAGTTTCATTCACTCCAATTTTGCGATACTGCTTAACTTGATTACGAATATGAACCAAACCCAGCAAAGCAAATGGGAAAGGTTCTTGTGTCATCATTTGCATCTGCAAACTTTGAGAAATGACTGCCAAGTAAGTCGATGGTACATATCCATTATTCTTATAACCACAAATTTCGTTATAAGATTTTAAATGGTCATGATCAACACGATATTCATCAACGATGTAATCCACTTGTGGAAGTGTCTTTTCGCCTTTCGGTTTTTTAAAAATTAAACCTTTAATGACTTTAGGATAAGCTAAATAAGCTTTTGGCAATTGACTAAAGTGACGTGTTTTCATGTTAAAAATTCCCATTTATCTTTATAAAAAATTTACAGTTTGCAGCTCAACAAAACGATCATAACAAATCATACGAGCAATAAAGAGAGCAATGCCTGAACATTACTCTCTTTCATTTAACAATCGATGACCACTAAAGCTTAAGCACCTAATAAACTTTGACCGCACACACGTACAATGTTTCCATTCAGCCCCGTTGAAGCAGATGAAGCAAATAATGCGATTGTTTCAGCCACATCAACTGGTTGACCACCTTGACTCATCGAATTCATACGGCGACCCGCTTCACGAATTGCGAATGGAATCGCTGCTGTCATTTGAGTTTCAATAAATCCAGGAGCAACAGCATTAATCGTTACACCATTTTTCAAAATTGGTGCTGTAAATTTCACTAAACCAATCACACCAGCTTTAGAAGCTGCGTAGTTCGTTTGACCGAGGTTACCCGCAATACCTGAAATCGAAGATACGCAAACGATGCGACCATTTTCATTGATGCCTTCATTAGACAACAAATAGTCATTCACACGCTCAATCGCAGATAAGTTAATGTTAATCACAAGATCCCAAAGCTCTGGCTTCATATTAGCAAGCGTTTTATCACGTGTAATACCGGCATTATGGACAATCACATCTAGCCCGCCTTGAGCAGCCGCTGCAGCTTTGATTTTTTTTCCAGCATCTGGTGCAGTGATATCAATCGCTAAAGTCGATCCACCAATTTCACTCGCAACACGATCAAGATCTGCTTGTTGTTGTGGTACATCTAAGCAAATGACATGAGCACCATCACGCGACAAAACATGCGCAATCGCTTCACCAATACCACGACTTGCACCTGTGACCACTGCAGTTTTGCCCGCAAGTGGTTTAGTCCAATCAACATCAACAACATTTGCTTTTGAAACACGAATGACTTGACCTGATACATACGCTGAGCGCGGAGAAAGTACAAAACGAAGTGTAGATTCAAGATTTAAAGCAGCATCTTGATCTACATAAACCAATTGTGCAGCAATACCTTTCTTAAATTCTTTACCTACAGATTTCACGAAACCTTCTAATGCACGTTGAGCAATCGCTTGTTTCACTGTAGGTGCTGATTCTGGTGTCAAGCCAACGACGACTACACGACCTGAAGTTTGAATTTGGCGAGCAATTGGATTAAAGAATTTATACAATTCAATTAACTGTTCAGAGTCCTGAATACCCGAAGCATCAAACACAACTGCTTTGAATTTCGACTCTTTATCGCCTTCATTAAACGCACCTAAGTTCAACCCTACTTTAGCTGCAGCTTGTTGTAACTCAGCATTGTTTCCCGCATAGCTGTTGGCATGAATATTACTCAGAACTTGCGCAATTTCACCATTAAAAAGACTTTTAGACGCAGAACCGAATAAAACAGCGCCTTGAACAACAGGCGTTGCTGATTCAAAGCGATCTAAGTGAATTGGAGATGGTAAACCTAAATTTTTGATGACAAATTTACCAATTGGAGATTTTGCAAAAGCTTGATATTGGTCAGTCATGAATATGATCTCTCGATAGAATAATTTTTTGAAGGATCTATGATGTAGATGAAGTTCAGTTCAAACTCTGATACTTAGTAAATTAATCGATCCCTGCGTTTCAGTTAAATAATACTTGAGTTACTCTATGTATGTCTTGACCTGAAAGCATTGCTAAATGTCATTTTAGTCAATACGACCTCTTAGCGATTATGCTAATGTAGCACTCAAGAATATCCCAAATATGCTTGGAAAAGCCTTATGAGCAAAACAACTCAAGAAAATCCAACAACTGAGAATTCTGCGAAAGCGACTGTGTCAAATACATCAAAAGCTCGTTCAAATGCGAGCAGTGGTAATGCAAACAGTGCCAACAACGCAAATACTCCAAAAGCGACTCGCCCTCGTACGTCGACGACTCGCAAAAAAACAGCAGCAACAAATAAAACTAAAGCTGAAAATCAAACTTCAGCAACTACGACTCAATCTTCCGCTGAACAGGAAAAAACTATGACTCAAAATACTGTACGCCGTGTTGCAATTATCGGTGGTAATCGTATTCCTTTCGCACGTTCTAATGGTGCTTATTTCACAGCTACAAATACGGATATGCTTACAGCAGCATTGAATGGTCTAGTTGAGCGTTTTAATCTTCAAGGTCAACGTCTGGGTGAAGTCGTTGCTGGTGCTGTACTAAAACACAGCCGTGATTTCAATATGACGCGTGAATGTGTGTTAAGCACAGAGCTTGCACCTGAGACTCCAGCTTACGATATCCAACAAGCTTGTGGTACTGGGCTTCAGGCTGCTTTCCTCGTAGCGAATAAAATTGCATTAGGTCAAATTGAGGTGGGTATTGCAGGTGGTGTAGATACCACTTCAGATGCTCCTATCGCATTTGGTGATGGATTACGTAAAGCCCTCTTAGAACTCAACGTTGCAAAAACAGGTAAAGATCGTCTTAAAGCGTTAACTAAAATTAACGTAAAAGATTTGCTAGATGCTCCTAAAAATGGTGAACCTCGTACTGGCTTATCTATGGGCGATCACCAAGCGATCACAACACTTGAGTGGGGCATTTCTCGTGAAGCTCAAGATGAACTTGCTGCATCGTCTCATCAGAAAATGGCTGCAGCTTATGAAGCAGGATTCTTTGACGATTTAATGACGCCATTCCTTGGCCTTGAGCGCGACAACAACTTACGTCCTGATTCAACTGTAGAAAAGCTTGCAAAACTTAAGCCAGCGTTTGGTAAAGGTGATGCTCGTACAATGACTGCTGGTAACTCTACTCCACTTACCGATGGTGCTTCTTGTGTATTATTAGCATCAGAAGAATGGGCTAAAGCAAATGGTCACGAAATTTTAGCGTATTTAAGTTTCTCTGAAACTGCTGCTGTAGATTTCATTGGTAAAAAAGAAGGTTTGTTAATGGCTCCTGCTTACGCAGTTCCACGTATGCTCGAGCGTGCTAATTTAAAACTTCAAGATTTTGACTACTATGAAATTCATGAAGCATTTGCATCTCAAGTTCTTTCTACATTAAAAGCTTGGGAAGATCCTAAATTCTGTAAAGAACGTCTAGGCTTAGATGCGCCTTTAGGTTCAATTGATCGTGCGAAGTTAAACGTTAAAGGCTCTTCGTTGGCTGCGGGTCACCCATTTGCCGCAACGGGTGGTCGTATTATCGCAACTGCTGCAAAAATTTTAAATGAAAAAGGTTCAGGTCGTGTACTTGTGTCGATCTGTGCTGCAGGTGGTCAAGGTGTAACGGCAATTATTGAAAAATAATTTCTATGACAACAAAAAAGCATCTCAATAGAGATGCTTTTTTATTTTGAGTTTTAGTGATTTAAAGCCTCAGGTGCATAACCCAGTTTAGCTTCGATCCCATCATAGAACCATTGAAATATAAATGTATACACCAGAATACTAAGCGTCAAAGCTAAGTCGACGATAAAAGCTTGTATGAGCGTCATATCCATCATATATGCAACAATTGGAATGGTCACTAACATCAAGCCACCTTCAAATCCTAGCGCATGCAATATACGAACTTTTACAGTACGCTTCCACTGATTGCGCGCTTCAATTTTTTCGAAATAATGATTGAAAATCATATTCCAGATCACTGAAAGTACAGCCATAATCACACCTAATGAACCTGCAATTTCCAGTGGAACTTCAAAAATAAAACTCAAAGAATTTGCGATGATCACCAATAGAATGATTTCATAGCTTATTGCGTGAATAATTCTTCTCTTTGAAAAAAACATGCGTTCACTCATTAACATTGTTATTCATGAGCGCATTTTATTTTCATAATATTGAATGATCGAGTTAGAATCTATCAAAATTTTTGAAAGAATAAACATGAATATTAATCAAGAACAATTGGTCGTTTTTAAAACGGTGATGGAAACAGGTTCTTTTTCCGCAGCCGCACGTCAGTTAGGCAAGGTCCCCTCTGCTGTCAGTATGGCGATTTCCAATTTAGAGATTGATCTGAATCTTCAACTGTTTGAAAGAGTAGGACGTGAACCACAGCCAACACTTCAAGCCAAAGTTTTGTATGAACGTACTAATCATTTATTGATTGAAATGAATCAATGGAAACAACATGCATTTGGTTTGAGTAGCGGTATCGAAACCGAATTAAATATTGTGGTGGTATCTGAGTTACTGCATAGTAGATGGACTGATTATATTGTTTTATTAGAACAACAATTTCCTCAACTACAAATCAATATATTCAGCGCACCACAAGAAGATGCTCAACAAATGATTTTAACGGGTAAGGCTCATTTAGCCTTGATGTTTGAGCGTGAGCATATTGAGGCAAATGAACAATTTGTGGAATTAATGAAAGAAAGTTTAATTCCAGTTGCATCTGTTCATCATCCGCTGTGCCAAAATCAAAAAGTGAGCTATGAAGAAATTTTTCAAAGTCGTCAGATTGTAGTCGCTAGTCGCGATCGGAACATTAAGCCTGAATTACTCTTCTCCAAAGATGCATGGCGTACAGACAATCACCATTCTGCATGTAGATTAATTTCACAAGGACTTGGATGGGGAGTTTTACCCACTGAAATGCTTATCGAACAACCAACATTAAAGAAAAAACTTAAAGTTCTACGATTTTCAGATTTCACCCCAAAATTTGATTATTTTATCGATCTAGTCTGGAGTAAAGAGCAACCACTGGGCAAAGCTGCTCAATTTTTAATTCATCACATCAGAAATAAAAGAAAAATGTAGGAAAATGACTTGATTTAAAACTTTTGTAGCATGTTTCAAAATAATCATGTGTTATAAAGATGATATAAGTAATGAAACAAAGAATTAGATCGCAATGACTGAAACAGCTTTATCTCAATTAAAAAACTTCACTACAATTGTTGCAGACACAGGTGACTTAAACGCAATAAAAAAATTTAAGCCATTGGATGCTACCACTAACCCTTCACTCATCACGGCAGCAGCTTCATTTCCTGAAAACAAAGAACTGATTGAAGCTGCATTTGATCAAGCAAAGTCAGAGGGTTATCAGTCGGATGAGTTAATCGATAGAACAATTGATATCCTGACTGTCAAATTAGGTGTGGAAATTCTAAAAGTAGTTGAAGGTCGAGTATCAACAGAAGTTGATGCAGCACTTTCATACGATACAGCCGCGACAATTGCTAAAGCTAAAGAATTACTCGCACTCTATGCGACGTATGGTGTTGATCAAAACCGAATTTTAATTAAAATCGCCTCAACATGGGAAGGTATTCAAGCTGCTAAGGTTCTTGAAGCAGAAGGCATTCATTGCAACTTAACTTTGTTGTTTGGCTTACATCAAGCAAAAGCATGTGCGGATGCTCAGGTCACGTTAATTTCACCATTTGTAGGTCGTATTCTCGATTGGTATAAAAAAGCTGAAAATGTGGATCACTATCCAATTGAACAAGATCCTGGTGTGCAATCCGTTAAACATATTTACCAGTTCTACAAACAAAATCAGGTGAAAACTGAAGTTATGGGTGCAAGCTTTCGTAGCGTAGAACAGGTTCTCGGACTTGCTGGATGCGACCTCTTAACTGTATCACCGAATTTACTTGACGAATTGGCTCAAGATCATCGCCAAGTTGAAATTCAGTTAAATGCAAATGCACACAGCTCAAATATCGAATCGCTTAGTCCAATCACTGAAATAGATTTTAAAGCGCAAATTCAGAAAGATCTTATGGCATCGCAATTATTGCAAGGCGGTATAGATGGCTTTATTAAGGCAAGAGATCAACTCAGCTCCCTGTTAAAACAATCATTTGGCATAGATGCTGATATTAAAGCTTAATTGCACCTATCCATCATTCTTTCAATCGAGCTCTTAGGAGCTCGATTATTTTTTAAGAGATAAATGAGTGTTTGGTATAACTGATCTTCCAACCTATTTAATAGGTACATTACTTATTATTTTATTACCTGGACCTAACTCGCTCTATGTCATGTCTATTGCGACTCGCTTTGGCATAAAAGTGGGCTATCAAGGTGCTTTCGGTATTTTGTGTGGAGATAGCATCCTTATTTTGCTAACTGTCTTAGGTGCCGCAACATTATTGCATCAATTTCCCTGGATTTTTTTCGCCCTAAAAATTATTGGTGCTTTATATCTTAGTTATTTAGGTATCCGTTTAATATATGCAGCCTATTTAACTTGGAAACGTCCAAGTAAAGATCAAGCTAATGTTTCTATTGAACAAAAACAAGAAAAATTTCATCCTTTTCGTACCGCATTACTCATCAGTCTAATTAACCCAAAGGCAATACTGTTCTTTTTATCTTTTTTTGTTCAATTTGTAGATCCAGCTTATCCTTATCCAGCCCAAAGCTTTTTAATGCTTGCTGTAATTTTACAATTGATGAGTATAGCTTACTTAAGTATGTTGATCTTCACAGGTATCAAAATTTCAAATTACTTCAACACGCATTATAAAGTAGCTGCTGCTTCTGTTGCCGCTATTGGTATTTTATTTGGATTGTTCGGGATCAAACTTGCGACATCAACAATGTAATCTTAAGATCACAGACTCATTAGGGAAATAATCTCTGTACACGACAAATTTCACAGAACCCTTATCCTATCAGGATTCTGCTTTCTTAAAATTGCCAAAATTTCCTTAAACTCTTCTTTTTT
>NZ_JBWYIQ010000038.1:0-21574 GCF_056779795.1 Acinetobacter sp. ANC_7682
AGCAGATGTGATTTACCACTTGGTACGTGATGAAGAAAATGGCTTCAAGATTCGTCGCAAGGTGATTAACCTCATTAATTCAACCGATACCTTAGCGGGTATTAGCTATATTTTATAAGTCAGGAAAGGATTAGCTTTTGCTAATCCTTTTACACTTACAAGAATCAAGTGAGTAAAAAAGATGATGGGCTTACATGATGTCGTGGTAAAGCGCCGCTATGTAGAGGGTGGCACAATTGCAGTGCTTGAACTCACCTCAGCAAATGCAATCACATTACCAAGTATAGAAGCAGGGGCACATATTGATGTGCATTTGCCGAATGGCCTAATACGCCAATATTCACTTTGCCAAGATCCTAAACAAGTCGGCATTTTTCGCCTCGGTATTTTGAAAGATCCTCAGTCACGTGGTGGTTCAACATGTGCATTTGAGCAACTTACACCGGGTATGCAGTTGCAGGTGAGTGCACCAAGAAACTTATTCCCATTGGTTGATGCTTCACACTCAGTATTGATTGGTGGCGGTATTGGCATTACACCACTCATTACCATGGCATATGAGCTACTAGCCCAAGGTAAATCATTTGAATTGCATTATTGTGGCAGTAGTCGCGATCGCTGTGCTTTCGTCGAAGAAATTGAACAGGGACCACTTGCGCCATTCACGACTTTTCACTTTAAAGCTGAAGGTTCAAGTCATCGTGACCACCTCACAGACCATTTTAAACAGCTCAACTCTGAAGCACATATATATACGTGCGGTCCGAATGGCTTTATGGATTGGGTCATTGATTTAGCTAAAGTGAATCAATTTGCGGATCAGCAGATTCATAAGGAATATTTTAACGTTGAAACAGATGTCACAGGCGATAGCTTTGAAGTCGTTGCGCAGCGCAGTAATAAAATTATTACGGTTGCAGCGGATGAAAGCTTGATCGACGCATTAGCGAGAGAAGGCATCAAGATTGAGAAATCATGTGAACAAGGCGTGTGTGGCACGTGTTTATGTGATGTGTTGGACGGTGAGCCTGATCATCGTGATGTGTATTTAACGGATGAAGAGAAAGAGAGTAATGAACAGATTTTGGTGTGCTGTTCACGATCAAAATCAAAATTTCTGGTTCTGGATATTTGATGTCAATCAATAAGCAAACATACATCTCTCCTTACCAAGTAAAAGAGATGCTGGAAATAACTTAACAAGGAATATTTATGAAAGGGTCCGGGATACTCAAGCAAATACCACTCGGTATCATGATGTCAATTTTAATATCAACACATACACATGCAGAATTTTTTCAAGATGATAAATTTAAAATCGATCTGAGAAATTTTTATTTTGAAAGGACATTTTCAAATCCGCAATCTCATGATTTGGGGAGCTGGTCACAATCGATCAATGCATTATATCAGTCTGGATATACAGATACTGCTATACAAATGGGAACTGATTTTAGTCTAAGGTATGCATTTCGGCTCAATGATAAAAATGAACAGCTCAGTGATACTAATTTTCCTTACGACACTCAGGATAATAAATTAAAAGAGTCCTATGGGAAGTATGGAGTCACCTTAAAATTTAAATATAAAGATACAGAGTTGAAGGTGGGGGAATTAAATCCAAAAAATCCAATTGTATTTATTGATACTTCAAGGCAGCTCCCGACTTCATATGCAGGGGTGATGCTAGAGTCAAAAGAAATCAAAAATTTAAATATTAATATGGGGCGGATTACGCATATTAATGCAAGGAATGATGATCAATATGAAAAATTAAGTTTATTAAGATCTGGACCAAGATATGAAAGTGATGGATTAAATTTTATTGGCTTGGATTATAAATTCAGTGAGTATTTTTCGGGATCTTACTGGTTTGGTCAGCTTGAAGATATTTATCAACAAAATTATCTAGGTTTGGCCTACACAAAGCAATTTGAACAATCAAAATTAAAAATTGAAAGTAGTTATTTTTATAATGTAGAAGATGGAAAAAATTTATATGGAGAAATAGATAGTCAGGCTGTGGGTTTAATGGGTACGTATTATAAGTATGATAATCAACTCAGTATAGGGGTGCAAAAGAATATGGGGAAAGATATTTTCCCAACCCTTGCTGGTTATCCGCCACAACCTTATTTGCAAGCATGGTCAAATCTTCCTTTTTATAATCCTGAAGAATTAACATGGCATCTGAATTATATTCATGATTTTAAGAATCATGGAATGGATGGCTTTAAAACAAGATTAGGTTACCATTATGGTCATAATATTAAAAGACCGGGATTAAATGATAATAAAGAAGAGGAAACTATTGTTGGTCTTATATATGCTGTTCCTGAAGGTAAATTTAAAGGATTGAGTTTAGAATGGAGATACACACAAACTGATACTCGGTATGGTATTGAAAACAATTCAGGTAATAGTTTTAAAGAAAATCGTGTCATTACAACATATGAATTTAAATTCTAAATAATATTTAATGAAAGAGGGGATGATTAATGAAGTCAGAGAATGAGATAATTGATACGGATTTTGAGTATAGAAAAAGAATTATGCGAAAAGCCTGGATTATTACGACATTGCTAGTAGTTTTTCAAATGGTGAATTTTGCAGATAAAGCTGTATTAGGTTTAGTTGCTGAGTCTGTAATGTCTGAGTTAGGGATGACAAGTACTCAGTTTGGTTTTATTGGAAGTTCATTTTTCTTTTTATTTGCCATATCAGGAATCATTGTTGGATTTGTTGCTGAAAAGATTCAAACCAGGTGGATTATTTTGGTTATGGGTTTGAGTTGGGCAATTTTACAATTTCCTATGTTATTTGGTGGTGGAGCAATGGCTCTCCTAGTGACTCGAATTATTCTAGGGGCAGCAGAGGGTCCTGCTTCATCTATATCTTTAACACATGTTCAAAGTTGGTTTGAACCTTCATCACGAGGTTTTCCTAGTAGTTTGGTTGCTTCCGGTACTACATTAGGTCCTGTAATTGCTGCGCCAATCTTAGCTTATATTATTGCTCATCCAGATTGGGGTTGGCGCTGGGCATTTGGATTTTTGGGTGCGGTAGGCCTTATATGGACAATCTTGTGGGCATTAGTATTCAAAGAAGGTCCATATAGCCATTTCAGTAAGGAAAAAACTCTACCTATTGAAAAAAAACAAGTGAACTTAAATAGTAAAAGTATTGTTCATTTTGTAGATGACCTAAAACCTGTACCATTCTTTAAAATTTTAAATTCAAAAATGTTTTATTCTGCATTTTTAGCTGGTTTAGGGTGTTTTTGGTCATTAGGTTTTTTAACTACATGGACACCTAAATATATTGCAGCACTAGGGTCCTTTTCACCAGAAGTAATCGCAACAGTTTCAAGCTTTCCTTGGATTATGGGTGCATTAAGCCTAGCTGGAGCCGGTTATATTTCAAGAATTTTGATGCGGAAGGACAAGACTGTACATGTTTCATTAGGTATGATTTTCGGATCAATGATTTTGATATCAGGTATTTGCTTTTTCTTAATACCAATGGCATCGAATAGTATGTGTATCATATTGATTACTATTGCAGCTGGTTTCGCAATGTGTTTCCCTTTAGCGACCATGGCAGTAGGTTTCAGTGTATGTTCACAACAACGTGCTGCAGTCATGGCAACATTAGTTGCAACTGCGTCTATTGGAGGTATAGTCTCTCCAACTATGGTGGGATATTTAATGGATACAGCTGGTTATATACAACCTGCTAAAGGTATAATGGTATCTAAAGAAATGGCTGAAAATCTGATTAGAGGTGTCAATATTGGTTTTAACTCTGTTGGTATCTATATGATTATTATTGGGATTTTTACAATTTTATTTTTAAATCCTGATGGTCTAGCCAGAAAACTTATGAAGTAAGTCGTTATCTAATTCCATAGTTAATATTTAATATCAACTATGGAATTTTGTTTTTCAAGGAGGAATTGCATGGAAAATTTTGATTATAATTTGGTCAAAGTGTTCTGTAGTTTATTCGATACTGAAAATCTAACAGAAACAGCAAGAATTCTTAATATTTCACAACCTGCAGTGAGCCAATCATTAAAAAAATTAAGAAATATTTATGATGATGATTTATTTGTTCGTACGTCTGGAAATATGAAACCTACAATTTTCAGTAGGAAGATTATTGATAATCTAAAAAAATCGATTGAGTTAATAGAGTTATCATTGAATCAAAAGGGGTATAATGATAATTTGTTCTATAAGAAAAATTATAATATAGTTATGTCTGATTTAGCACAATCTTTTTTTATTCCACCACTTTGCTTGTTATTGGATGAGGCGAATTTAAATATTGATATCAATGTCTTGCAAGTTAATCAATTCGAAATGGAAGTGAAAATGAGGGAGGGTAAAATTGATTTTGCAATTGGTAATTTTCCCTCTTTAAAAGATAATATTAACTTAATATCTGAAAATTTATTTCAAGATTGCTTTGTTTTAATGATTAGGGATGGACACCCATTGATTAAATCTGATGGGGATTTTAATAATTATAACTCATTAAGTCTGATTGGTGTGGATAATAATATAACTGGTCATTCTGAAGTTGTTAATAAAATTTTAAATAAATTGGGGTGTAAAAATAAAATGAATATACCTTATTATAGTGCTGCCCCGGATATAGTTGAAAAAACAGATTATGGGGTCATTATGCCGAGTTTTATTGCTAAAAAATATAATTTTCATAACACATTTAAAATTTTCCCTATTTTAATTAAGGAGAATTTGATAGAAGTGGATGTTATTTATCATAAATTATTTAAAAATGAAAAATCAACGTTGACTTTAAGGGATATGTTTGTCAATAATTTCAGAAATAGATAAATTATATTTTAAATTTTTACTAATGGGTTTATATAGTAGATCTTTTTCATAAATTGTGTGATTCATAGACATCATTCTAATATAATTAGCATCTATGGACAGAGAAATTCAACAAAGTCTTGTTTGGGGTAAATTCTTTGAAGATACCAATGATGCTGGCCAGGTTTGCCAGAGATGCGGGATTTCTAGACCAAGGTTACGCAAGTGGTGGAAACGATATTCTGAGCAAGGTGTTAATGGATTAAGTAGTCAGAATAAACATCCATTAAAATCTCCAAATACTAAAATCAATGCTGAGCTAGAAGCCTTAATATGAGACTGTAAATTAAATTGTGTAAGTTCCATTTTTTATAAATGATCTTTTAATCGATCATCGAAATGAATCGTAAACCAATTCATCGCTAAACGCCAATTTTGGACTGGCATCGTCCATTTTTTAGCAGCGTTTGATGTTGCTAAATAAATGACCTTTTTTACTGAATCATCTGAAGAGAAGATCTTTCTCTTTTTTGTTGAATGGCGGATTACGCTATTCAGTGATTCAATCGCATTCGTCGTATAAATAGCATGACGTATTTCAGCTGGGACAGCATTCGCTTCTTTTCGAGTCGAAAACACACTGCCATGTACAACATGACCTTTTAATGTATGAAAGAAGCTTTCAGTCACTGCATTATCCCATGAGCAGTATACTGCGCAAGGCCGCGTCTAGACATACTTTGAATACAATCATTTGTCAATAATAGCGCTCTAAAATCACGACTAGAGTACTGTGAACCTGAGAAGCACTGCTTTGCAAGGGAATGAACCATAAGCAGGTGATCCCTGCCGATGAAACGCCCGTCACCATCATGCGGAGGGTGAGAATGATAAAAAACCGATTGCATGCGAACAGATCAAGACATCATCGCATCAGTAAGCATTAAGTGCCTAAAGGTGTAGATAGCTATGCCTTTTGGTTAGGGAGAAGGTCAATCATCATCTATAACGCTCCAAATTGCTGCCAAGTTTCACCATTGTGCAGCGAGTTATAGTAGTTTTGTAGTTCAACCAACTCATAATATTGGCTATATGCCAGCAGCAGCAGACCCAGCACAAGTCCAATTTTCAAGAGCATCAAGCGAGTTGGATGTTTATATATACTATCAAGACCAAATAGTGTCAGCATGAGCGCTGGAATTAATATAATCGCTTTTAAATGACTCAAAAAATCCAGCCCGTGGTTATATAACAATCCTACAATCAGCAATACCAGTCCTAAACTGGTGTAAATGCGACTATTAAGCGAAGTTCGCAAGGCAAAAATAAGCTGTAGAACCAGTAGAAAACTGGCAAAGAGATAGAATGTCGTACCCCCAATAATCACGGTATACATTGCATTAAGCAGACAATACGCCATGATGACAAAGATGATCACAAAATAAATGAGTGTGCAAAGTCGGTGAGTTAATTCGGTTGTTTTTGCCATAAAATCAATCCTTATCTAAACTCATTACGCATGAAACAAGTATGGGCAAATTTTGTGTAAGCTTCTATTTTTTCTATTATAGGTATTTATACTTCTCATAACTTGATGGTGTTTTGAGTAAATCTCTATTACGAAAAAAGCTGAAAAGACAAATGCTTAAACATAGGCTTCCTCCGATCAGTATCGCAGGCGTGATGGAAAAATAACGTGATGCCATACTGCTGTTTAACGCACCCAAGTGGTTGCCTGTAGTGACCCATATCCCATTGAGTGCCGCCACACGACCATGTAAGTCTTGAGGAGGAAGTTGCTGTAACAAACTCTGGCGAATCACCATACTGATGCTATCTAAAGCGCCAATCAGTATAAGCAGAGCGATACTTAGCCATAGTGATGTCGATAAAGCAAATACACATGTCGTGATTGCAATTCCTATACTGGCAAGTAACATATTGCGCCAAGCTTTTTGGCTTGGCGAAAAATGCAGTAATACACCCATCATTAGAGCCGTGCCGATAGCTGGTGCTGCTCTTAGTAAGCTTAAGCCTTCGGCGCCTAAATGCAGAACATCGTGAGCGACGATTGGGAGCAGCACGATAACACTACAAAATAAGGCTGTCACAAGATCCAATAACATACTCCAAAACAGCACACGTTGTTGCAACATAAATCTAAAAGTATGTTTTAAACTTTGCAACACTTGGCCGTGTATCGAGATGGGAAAACTACGTGGACTGAGTTGCCAAACAGCAAGGCTGCCAATACAACTCAACAGAAAGATGACACCTAGCGTTGCAACAAGTCCCACATGGCTCAGTAATAATCCAGCACATAGCGGAGCCGCAATGGCTCCAAATTGCCAGATCGAAGTCGTCCACATGGAAGCATTGTTTTCTGCTTGCCGAGAGATTAAAAATGGGCGTATTGAATTAAATGCAGGGCTGTATATTCCCCGCAAAATGCCTAAGCAAAAAATAAGAAAATAAACTAAATAGAGCAGCGTGTTTTGCTCAATCTGTTTGGTCTGGAAAACATAAAAAACAACAATCATTAATAACGGAATGCCGCTACTCAGACTAAAGCTCCATTGCAGCAGCTTTTGACGGTTATATCGATCTGCCCAATGCCCGCCGAAAAAAGACAAGCCAATAAAAGGCAGCAGTTCTACTACGGCAATGAAGCCTAAACTGAGCGGATCTTGGGTTATTTGATAAAGTGCAAAACCAATTGCGACTTCCTGCATGACCACAGCAAGCACCAAACAAAGTTGATTGAGGCTTAGTAAAGAGAAATCACGACAACGAAAAGCAATAAAAGCTTCAGACTGAAGATAAGACATAAACAAAGATAGGAATAATATGAAAAGCAAAAGGATGAACCGTAGTTCATCCTTCCGATAGAAAAGAAATTATTGCGCTTTGCTTAGAGCAGGTGTTGAATTATTTGCTGCTTGCGCCATAGGCGTATATTTCAATCCTAAAGTTTGGCTGGTGTATTGACGTACTTGGTCAAGTAACACAGGGTTTGAGCTTAACTCTTGTTGGTACGATTTTACAATTTCATGTAATTTCGGATTCCATTTACCCTGTACTTGTTGCGGGAAGGCCTTTTCAAGCAAACTCAACATGATGTAGGGTGAAGTCGAAGCACCAGGTGACGCACCCAGTAAGGCCGTTACAGCACCATCTTTAGAAGCGAAGATTTCTGTACCAAATTGGAGTTTGGCTGGTTTACCATCTTCTTTTTTGATGATTTGTACCCGTTGACCGCCTTGGCTTAAACGCCAATCTTCAGGCTTTGCATCTGGATAGTATTTTTTCAGTTCATTGAAACGATCTTCATCCGTCATCATCACCTGACTCACTAAGTATTTAACCAAGTCCAGATTTTCCAAACCGACAGCGGTCATAGGTAAGACATTGTTTTTGTTGGTAGATTTTAATAAATCTAGCTGAGAACCTTGCTTCAAAAACTTGTTTGAATAGGTCGCAAATGGTCCAAATAACACATATTTTTTACCATCAATATAACGCGTATCAATATGTGGAACAGACATTGGCGGTGCACCGAGTTCAGCACGACCATACACTTTAGCCGTATGACCAGCAGTCACTTTAGGGTTGTCGGTCATCAAGAACACGCCACCCACAGGGAAACCTGCATATTGCTTAGATTCAGGAAGACCAGTCATCTGCAATAATTTAATTGCAGCACCGCCCGCACCAATAAATACGAAGCGCGTTTTCACATGGTTAGTTGCATCTGTTTTCAAACTCTTGAAAGAAACCGTCCAAGTTTTGTCATCATTTTGGCTAATGCCCGTGACTTCTGTTGAGGTTTCTAATTTGAAGTTGGATTGTTTGTTTAGGTGATTAACCAATTGCGTGGTAATCGCGCCATAGTTGACGTCTGAACCAACATCCATACGGGTTGCAGCAACTTTTTGCGCAGTATCGCGACCATTCATGACCAATGGCGCCCATTGTTTAATTTCAGCAGGATTTTCTGAAAACTTCATGCCGTAGAACATTGGATTTTGAACCATTGCTGCATAACGTTTTTCTAAGAAATTAACGTTGTCACCCCAGACAAAAGCAATGTGCGGAACAGGGTTAATAAAGCTTGTTGGTTCGCCTAAAACACCTTGTTTAACTTGGTAAGACCAGAACTGTTTTGCAACTTCGAACTGTTCAGCCACTTGTACCGCTTTAGTAATGTCCATCTTACCGTCTTTCTCAGAGGTATAGTTCATTTCCATAAAGCCTGAGTGACCTGTACCCGCATTGTTAAAGCCATTCGAGCTTTCTTGAGCAACTTGATCGAGTCGTTCGTACATGCGGATTTTCCAGTTCGGTTCCAGTTCGGTGAGATAAGTGCCTAAGGTTGCACTCATAATGCCCCCACCAACTAAAACGGCATCAACAACAGGTTCATCATTTGAGGTTTGAATTTTTTTAGACGCAGTTGAACGGAATAAAAAAATCAACACTGCAAGCAAAAGCAGTACGATAAATACCGCGAGGTATTTTAAAAAAGTTTTCATACGATTTTAACCTTGTGAGCAGGTGTTTTGTATCGCTTTAGAGCGAATAGAGAGCAACAAAAATATAAAAAAGAGGGTGACAGAAATGGTCGTAAACTAAAAGTTCAGAAGAGAGGGAGTGAAATACATGAATCCTAACCATTAAGAAAAATGTAGCATTTAGTTTAACTAGACATTTCTAATCGGTTGCTATTTTAGACGAAATAAGTATTGACTATGTAATTTTTATTATAAATGTAGATATAATGTATATAAATTTGAGTGATGGTTATTTTATTTTTATTAATTTCAGTGATTTATAATAAATTTTTTGCACTTAAAGATATAAAGAATTAAAAAGACCACATTAATTCATCGAAGTAATGTGGGCTGATTGCTGATTGCTGATTGCTGATTGCTGATTGCTGATTGCTGATTGCTGATTGCTGATTGCTGATTGCTGATGAGTGTGAGAAAACTATGCAGATGAACGAGCTTGATAAAAACCTGCATCGGAACGAGCTAATGCTGGTAGTCCACGAATTTGATCGGCAATTTTCTCAGCCATCATAATGGTCGTAGCATTCAAATTCCCTGTGATAATTAACGGCATAATAGAGGCATCAACCACACGTAAATTGTGCAGACCATGCACACGCCCTTGACCATCGACCACGGCCATTTCATCTTCGCCCATTTTGCAGCTACAAGAAGGGTGGTAGGCCGTTTCAGCATGATTGCGTACGAAGTCATCCAATTCTGCATCACTGCTTAAATGTTTACCCGGACTAATTTCTTCACCGCGATAAGGATCTAATGCGGGTTGTTGCATGATTTCACGTGTAATCCGAATAGCATCGCGGAATTCGCGCCAATCTTGCTCTGTGGACATATAGTTAAACAGAATGCTTGGATGTTCAAATGGATCTTTAGATTTTAATTTGATGCGTCCACGCGAGGGTGAGCGCATAGAACCGCCGTGGGCTTGAAAGCCATGTTCTTTGACTGCGTTGCTACCATTGTAGTTAATCGCAACAGGCAGGAAATGAAACTGAATATTGGGTCAAGAAAATTCATCGGAAGAGCGAATAACCCCCCCTGCTTCAAATTGGTTGCTGGCGCCAATCCCAGTTGCATTGAATAACCATTCGGTACCAATAGCAGGCTGGTTATACCATTTCAAGGCGGGGTAGAGCGAAACAGGTTTTGTGCATTTATATTGCAGGTACATTTCCAGATGGTCTTGTAAATTTTCCCCGACACCAGGTAAATCATGGACAAGTTCAATATCTAGATCACGCAGTAACTCGCTAGAGCCTACACCTGAACATTGTAAAATTTGCGGAGATGCAATTGCACCTGCACAGAGCAAAACTTCTTTATTCGTATAGACTTGATGTAACTGTTGCCGATTTGCACCTTGCAGGTATTCCACCCCAATTGCTTGTTTGCCACTAAACAGAATTTTATGGGTGGTGGCATGCGTCATGATGGTCAAGTTGGGGCGCTGCTTTGCCATATCCAGATATTCGCGGGCTGTACTGGCACGTCGAGCATTGGGCGTGTTCGATCCATTGATTTGAATCAATTGCGATTGTTGTCGTACCGAAAGTTGATGGGTCTTATCGATCATTTTTTGTCGCTCAGCTGCCCTATTTTTCTGAGCGCATCTTCTAAAAAATCAATTTGCAATGCCTGATGTCATATCTTGGCATGTAAAGCTTTGTGAACCGTACCGGGTTTGTCGGAGAGTCAATATTCTGAGAGACTATCCTGATGACAAAATTAAAATATACCCCTGAAATCAGAGAAAGAGCGGTTCAATTATTGATTGAATCTGAAAAAGATTATCCATCGAATTGGGCTGCGATCACCGCTATTGCTCCCAAGATAGGTTGTACTCCTGAAACACTACGTGTTTGGTATCAAAAATATTTAGATAAACAAAATCCAGTTAAAGTACAGCAGCTTTCAGACCAAGAACGTATCAAACAACTCGAACGCGAAAATAAAGAACTGCAACGCGCCAATGAGATTCTACGTAAAGCAGCCGCTTTTTTCGCCCAGGCGGAGCTCGACGGTCCACACAAATAATGGTGGATTTCATCCATAACAATAAAGATTTATATGGTGTTGATGCGATTTGTAGGATTTTACCGATCGCACCTTCAACCTATTACCGGACTCTAGATCTCTGCGAAAATCCAGAACATCGAGCAAAGCGAGATTAACATGACTTGCATCATGCTGAGGAGATTAAACGAATTTGGAAGGAAAGTTCAGGTCGGTATGGTATACGTAAAGTCTGGCAACAACTGAAACGTGAAGGCTATGTTATTGCACGTTGTACAGTTGCTCGATTAATGAAAAAGCTAGGTATACAAGGTGTTTGGCGAGGTAAGAACAAACAAACCACCCGTAGCCGAGATGACCAAAAACGAGCACCTGACTTGGTGAAACGGAATTTTAGAGCTGATCAGCCTAATCACTTGTGGGTTGCTGACTTTAGTGTGCCGCAGCAAGCGGCGTAAGAGATGAGGGTATGGCCCCTCGCTATCGGCTTGCAGGAGCAGGTAGCAAACCACCATAAGCGGCTTGGATCAAAAGTCCCGGTCGTGAGCGTTATGGAAAAGGCATCGTAGAGATGTCAGGTAAGAATTAAGAAGGCGAACAACAGTGAACTGCCGTTCAAGTGTCGAAAGTACTCAAATGACATCAAAACCGGGGATGGAAGTTACCCCGCGATTAGTTTGGCCGTTACCTGCTTACGGGCCATTCGGTGTCCGGCGTAGAGGCAGCGCGATCCTAATTCAGGCTCTTACGTTGAACTGCGGGAACCTTCGGTGGCGATGTCAAGCGAAAGGCACAAGCTCAAAAGGCAAGGCTGATAATAGCAATGCGTCACCAAGGGGCGGAGCAACTCGTAGTAGTGTTGAAGTTACTGTAATGGTAATGGAGCGAAGGGGTTGCATTATCCAGGTCTACGGATTTGTCAACTGTGCAAGCAGGAGGAGCAAAACTTTATGACCAAACCATTTAACATTCCTAAAGCGTTAATCTGGGAGGCATTTAAAAAAGTCAAAGAGAATGGTGGCGCTCCAGGCGTTGATCATGAATCTATTGAGCAATTCGAAAAGCATTTAAAGAACAACCTATACAAACTATGGAATCGACTTTGTTCTGGCAGTTATTTTCCACCGCCAGTTAAGGCTGTTCCGATTCCAAAGAAGTCAGGTGGCGTGCGTATACTAGGTATTCCAACAGTTGCAGATCGAGTCGCGCAAACAGCAGTTAAGCTCTTATTAGAGCCGAAAATTGATCCATTATTTCATCCAAACTCATATGGATATCGTCCGGGGCGTTCTGCCCATGATGCAATTGCGATAGTGAGGAGACGAAGTTGGGATTATGACTGGGTTGTGGAATTTGATATCAAAGGTCTCTTTGATAACATCGACCATGATTTACTCATGCGTGCACTCAAGAAACACTGTGAAATTCCATGGATTCTTTTATATGTGCAACGTTGGTTAAAAGCACCAATGCAACACATAAATGGCCATCTTTTAGAAAGGAATCGCGGCACACCACAAGGTGGTGTTGTGAGTCCTTTATTGGCGAATTTATTTATGCATTATGCTTTTGATATGTGGATTACGAAACATCTTCAAAGTGTACGGTTCTGCCGTTATGCAGATGATGGCGTAATTCATTGTCGGAGTTTATCTCAAGCCAAACTTGTTTTACAAAAGATCGATGCACGATTTCGTAAATGTGGTCTCGAATTGCATCCAGACAAGACAAAGATTGTTTATTGCCAAGATATTAATCGTCGTAAAGCATATCCCGATGTTCAATTTACTTTTCTCGGGTACACGTTTAGGCCCCGTAAGGCTGTGGACAAGTATAAAAGAGTTTATGTAAATTTCTCTCCTGCAGTCAGTCGTGATGCACTTAAAGCAATGCGACAGACTATTCGGAAATGGCATCTACATCTGATGTGTAATCGCGAATTAAGTGATTTATCTGCAATATTCAATCCAATTCTTCAAGGTTGGCAGCAATACTATGGTCGATTCCATGGTTCAGCAATGTCAGCGATCTGGCAACACATGAATGCTTATCTTATACGCTGGATGAGGCGTAAGTATAAAAACTTGGCCCGTCATAAAAGACGGGCTAGATATGCCTTAGGGCGACTTGCGCGTGATTTTCCAAATGCCTTTGTGCACTGGAAAATGGGATGTTTACCATCGGTTGGATAATGGGAGCCGGATGAGCTGAGAGGTTCATGTCCGGTTCTGCGAGGGGCTAAGGGTGAAATTCCCTTGGTCTACTCACCCCTATATTCAAACAAATTCAGGCTGGGTCTATACCGCCTTTATTATTGATGTGTTCTCACGAGCAATTGTTGGATGGAAAGTATCTACACGGATGAATACAGATATGGTGCTCGATGCACTTGAGCAAGCATTGCACGATCGAGGCATGCCAAAGAATGTGATTCATCATTCCGATAGAGGTGTTCAATATCTTTCTATTCGCTATACCAATCGTTTAGAAGCTGCAAATTTACGAGCATCAGTCGGTACAACGGGTGATTCATACGATAATGCTCTGGCTGAAACGGTGAATGGCTTATACAAAACAGAGGTGATTGAATATTTAAAAGCAGATTGGCAAGGTTTAGCAGATGTACAACTTGCGACACTAAACTGGGTAGATTGGTTCAATAAAAAGCGTGTACACAGTGCACTGGGTTATGTATCGCCTTTTGAGTTTGAAGCAATGTACTATGATAAGATTAACCCGTTAGGTCAGGTGGCCTAACTTAAATAAAAAAAGTCTCCGACAAACCCGGTACGGTTCACCCCTTGAAAGAAAAACTAAAGCTATCACACCCTAAACTTTTACCATTTATCAATTTGAAAGAAGAAGTGTGGTTGAAGCGTATAGAAATTCAATCAGAAAAAGATGATCAAGATAGTAAATTGAGAAATGAACGTTTTGAGTGGTAAAAGGAAGGGCTTTGTCCTAAAGTTAGACAAGGCTCGTCCCTAAGGGATCGAGCCTAATGCATTTGTTAACGCTCTTTGTTGAGCAGATGATTACGCCTGTACTGGCGGTTCAATTTTTTCATGCCGACTTAGGCCATATTCCATTTCATATTTCTACTGCTAGGCAATAGTTTTATGCTTGTCTAATCTGGAAGAACAAGCCACGATTTTTTCATGCTGGTGTAGCATTATCCTGATTTAAGTCTCAGGCAAACCCGTATAAGTATATTTTCATCAGTGACCAAACTTCAGAATACTTACACTGTACCAATCTCGGCCTAGTCAAGGAGACCAATCCCCGAGTGAGAAACACGACCAGTGTTCCATTAACCTTTCTTTTCTACATATTGTCCAACATGCTCACACATGTGCCAACTCAAGTTTTCGCAATGAGCATCCCGACTGAAAAAATCGAAATGTTTTAGGATTCGCTTTAAGCTAGCTATCTCATTTAATACAAATCTTACTATGAAGATTGGTATCACAATTTCCGCAAGTAAATACTTGCTTTATATGCGCTACTCACCATCGCTCCCACACTGAAAAAATACAGCAGACTTTTAACCAATTTAAGCCTTTTTATTCAGTGCTTCCCAAGTTATTTCAAAGTGTCTTAATGTGCAGACCGTTTATCCTCTCGCCTGTATACATACTTCCTGTTTCCCCCGACCGTAGTTCCTTAAAAATATCGGGATATGATGTATACACAACTTTGTAAAGGGTAAAACTCTTACACTCCAATCAGCATCTATCGATTAATGCTGTTACACGTTTAAGCTATCCAGCGACCCATTCAGCTTGCGCAAAATGGTGCCAGCTTTTCCAGCGTTAGCCTCAAAGCCCTAGTACCTTACGGCACTCTCAGCAGCCATCGTGATTGGAAATGAGCATACTTTTCCAAGTAAAAAACTTGTTCGATCAAGCATACACATTCAGCTATTAACGGAGACTATCGCACATCCTATGCTGCTCCTGACTGTATCACTTTGAACAGGGTTTCAATGTTCCACTATTTTCATAATTTCACACCTAACTTGGCTATTACTAACCAAATGACCATTTCACGATAAATCGCTTATAGGCTCCCGTTTCCTTGTCGCCCAACCACTTTTTATTTGCTTGGAACTCTTAAAAAGTGAATGAACGGATAGAAAAAGGATATTGCAATCCTCTAGCCCCCGTTGCAACGTACCGAGCGAGGTTTCCCCAGCAGTCCGCTACATCGGCAATATGAAGATGGTTAGTCTTATATTCAGGGCAATATGTATCAAAGTTGTTTGAATGGTGGTCAGCCATTCAAACAACTTCAAAAAAGAAAGTTGGAATGGATGGTCAATCCACAATTCGATTGATATGCAGCCATATTATCAAAGTTAATTTAATATATCAATAATGTTGATATACTATTTAAACAAGTATAAGATTTGCTGATCAAGGTTCGTAATGCGCATTAGGAACTACTTTATTGTCACCTTACAACGTGAGGTGATAGTGCTAGCGCAATTTGATTAATGCTGATTGCTGACGCGCTCAGCAAAATGGGAAATGTAGAGAAAATTATTGTTGATGAACAATTCAAAAATGGATGAAGAAATTTGGACTTAAGTGGATTGTTGATTGACATGAAAAGTGCATAGTTGGATGACATAAAATGATTGATTACAGCCCCACACAAAATACACCGCACAAAAAATTCAAGATAAGGTCACAAGAGGATCATATTTTTACTGCAAATTTATAGTGCAAACTGAGTTAGGTAAAATTGATATTGAAAAGATTATTCATAAATTAACCGAACGATATTCATTAAATTTAACCAGTCGGCAAAGAACATATCAACTAAAACAAGGATTACCTGTTGCTGATCTCATTGTTCAAGACATTCTTTATAAAGATGCATGGTTATTTGTCTTGTTGATCAAAACCCCCAATAGCCATCGTCACAGCAAAGAAACCATAGGCAAAGTGACTTCAACAACCGTATCAGCATATACATCAAAAGATAAAATTGCTGAACTTGAACCTGTCATCTGGGACAGAATTACAGTCGGGCAAGAATTAACTTTTATCCGTCAATACTATAAAGACAATGAACAATTTAATTTCATATTGAATAAACCTTATCTATGCTTAGATTTTGGGAAATGTGAGGCTGAATTAGTACGGTTAAGCCTGAAATAGCGAATATGCTTTAACATGAGGGATTCTCATCTTAAGCTGAATTTATATCGTTTTACTCACTTTATTATTCGCGTTTAAATACAGCCATTCAGAAATTTAGTTTTTTATAAAGTTTTAGGTGGCAATCTCCATGAGTACAGCATTTGAGTGTTCAATTAAACGTATCCGTTTTGATGAAAACTATACGCCAGCAGAAAGTACACGTTTGACTACAAACTTTGCTAATTTGGCTCGTGGTGAAAGTCGTCAGGAAAATCTGCGCCGTACACTTGCGATGATCAACAACCGTTTTAATAGCTTGGCGACTGTCGATAATCCTAAAGGTGATCGATATTCACTTGAGATCGACATCATTTCTGCAGAAATTGATATCGAAGGCAATGGACAAACTTTCCCATTTATTGAAACGCTTAAAAGCGTTGTGATTGATCACCAAACAGGTGAACGTATTGAAGGTATGATTGGCAATAGCTTCTCATCTTATGTGCGTGATTACGACTTCAGTGTGGTATTGCCTCAGTTGGGTTGTGGCGTGGGTGAAAAACCTGAAGATTTTGGTGATCTACATGGCAAATTGTATAAACATTTGGTGAATTCAGCAGTATTTAAAGCAGAATTCAATAAAGAACCAGTAATTTGCTTAAGTGTTTCAACCTCTAAAACCTATTACCGTACCACCAACGTACATCCTATTTTGGGTGTGGAATACAAAAATGATGAATATTCACGTACCGATGAATATTTTGCCAAAATGGGCTTACGTGTACGTTATTTCAAACCTGAAGGTGGTAACGCACCACTCGCATTCTATTTTGCTGGCGATTTAGTCCGAGACTACACTGATTTTGAATTGATCAGTGCGATTGCAACTATGGAAAGTTTCCAACGCATCTATCGACCTGAAATCTACAACACCAACTCTCCTGCAGGTGTGGTGTATCAACCAAGTCTAAGCTATGGCGATTATTCACTTACACGTGTGGTGTATGACCGTGTAGAACGTGCTGAGTTAGCAGTCAAACAAGGTAAATGGACAGAAGAAAATTTCATTAAGCCTTATCAAGACATTTTAAATGAATGGGCTGAAAATTTCGAAGTCGAAACAGCTGCTTAAAACATCCAATTGATATACAGATTCACGAATTTAGAGAAAGAAGATTAGACATGGCACTTACACCACCGAAATTATTACTCCCAACTTCAACTGCGGGTAGTTTACCGAAACCATCTTGGTTAGCTGAGCCTGAAAAACTATGGTCTGCATGGAAACTCGAAGGGGAAGAGCTTCTTGAGGCAAAACGTGATGCATTGAAATTATCATTACATGAGCAAGTCACTGCTGGTATTGATATCGTGAGTGATGGTGAACAAACCCGTCAGCACTTCGTCACTACATTTATTGAGCATCTTGAAGGTGTGGATTTCGAAAAGCGTGAAACCATGCGTATTCGTAATCGTTATGATGCAAGTGTACCTTCTGTTGTGGGCGAAGTTTCTCGTAAACAAGCGGTATTTGTTGAAGATGCGAAATTCTTGCGTAGCCAAACCAATCAGCCAATTAAATGGGCGTTGCCTGGTCCAATGACCATGATTGATACTTTATTTGATGGTCACTACAAGAGCCGTGAAAAATTGGCTTGGGAATTTGCCAAAATTTTAAACCAAGAAGCTTTAGAGCTCGAAGCAGTAGGCGTGGATATTATCCAATTCGATGAACCGGCGTTTAACGTATTCTTCGATGAAGTAAATGATTGGGGGGTACCAACCTTAGAGCGTGCACTTGAAGGTTTAAAATGTGAAACTGCGGTTCATATTTGCTACGGTTACGGTATTAAAGCCAATACCGATTGGAAACAAACTTTGGGTAATGAATGGCGCCAATACGAAGAGTCATTTCCGAAGCTACAACAATCTAAGCTCGATATTATTTCGCTTGAATGCCAAAACTCACGTGTGCCAATGGATTTGATTGAATTGATTCGTGGTAAGAAAGTCATGGTCGGTGCAATTGATGTGGCAACTAATCAAGTTGAAACCGCAGAAGAAGTCGCGAATACCCTGCGTAAAGCTTTGCAATTTGTGGACGCGGATAAGCTTTATCCATCAACGAACTGTGGTATGACGCCGCTCTCTCGTCAAGTGGCACGTGGCAAGCTTGAGGCTTTAAGTGCTGGAGCTGCCATTGTCCGTAAAGAGCTAGAAGCTTAATCAAACGTAGTCTTGTATTAATCAGGGCAAATCGTCGCAAGATCATTTGTTCTGTCTAATGGACGACACGTCATATGTATATTTGAGATGAAAGAGATGATTGAAGCAACAGACTTTAGAAATGCAATGTCTTTACTTACAACTGCGGTAAATGTGATTACAACCACAGGCGAAGCAGGGATGCATGGCTTTACTGCATCTGCGGTATGTAGTGTCACAGATACTCCGCCAACACTATTAGTCTGTATGAATCAGTTCTCTCGTTCACATGCACATTTTGTTGAAAATAAAGTCTTGGCTGTAAACGTACTGAGTACTCAGCATGAACAGCTTTCGAATGCTTTTGCTTCAAGCAAGCTCAGCTCAGAAGATCGCTTCAGACTAGGTGATTGGATTGATTTAAAAACTGGGTCGCCGATTTTAGAAGATGCTTTAGTCAGTTTTGATTGCGAGATTGAGAATATTCAACAAGTCGGTACACATAGTATTTTTTTATGCCGTGTGACTGCAGTAAAGCAAAGTAATCAAGAAGAAAGTTTGGTGTACTTTAACCGTGCTTATCATCAAGTGGGTCAGTTGGAACACGCTTAACTCAACCCCTTAATCCCTTCATCTTTTTAAAAGTTAGTCTATTGTGGAACTTATAACCTTTTTAATCATCGGTGCATTTGCTGGTTTTGCGGCTGGGCTGTTTGGTGTAGGCGGTGGTACGATTATTGTGCCACTACTTTTTATTGTCTTTACCCAAATGGGTTATGATCCTGATGTCATTATGCATCTGGCACTAGGTACATCTTTAGCAACAATCGTTGTCACTTCGATTAGCTCATTAATGGCACACCATAAAAATGGTGCTGTGCTATGGCCTGTATTTAAAAATCTAGCTCCACCCATGGCCATCGGCTGTTTTGCAGGTGCTGGAATTGCTGGTTTGTTACCGGGATTACATCTTCAAATCATGGTCGGCTTATTTTTGATTTGGGTGGCGTATACTATGTTTACAGGCGCGAACAAAGCAGTTAATTCAACAATGGCTCTTCCTTCATCAAGTCAGCAAGTTGCAGCAGGTAGTGTCATTGGGATTGCATCGGCACTCTTTGGGATAGGTGGTGGTAGTCTGACCGTTCCATATCTGAATCGTTATGGGGTGGTGATGCAAAAGTCTGTCGGTACATCTGCTGCTTGTGGATTACCAATAGCTCTAGCTGGTGCTATAGGGTTTATGGTTTTTGGTATGACTGCTGAGATCAATGTGCCGAATACCATCGGGTATGTTCATATTTATGCTTTCATTGGCATTAGTGTGATGAGTTTTATAACAGCAAAATTTGGTGCCAAAACTGCACATGCCTTATCGCCAGCTATGTTAAAGAAATGTTTCGCTGTCTTGTTAGTTATCATAGGAAGTATCTTCCTTGTAAAAGGATTGATTTAATTTCACCCAAATGTCTTATCAGCCTAGATAGCTCATTTAATGTGGGCTAAAGCGAAGATTTTAATATATCCCTAGAGGGATCATGATTTGAGTTTTTTCCCATATGATCGAACTAAAACATTTGAAAATGCTATTGGCTTTGAGAGAGCATGGCTCTTTAGTCGCTGCAGCGAGTGATCTCTGCATTACACCTTCAGCCGTATCTCATCAGTTACGTGAGCTTGATCAGTGGATGGGGGTTGAAGTCGTCAACCGCAAGACGAGACCAATTACTTTTTCTAATGTTGGTTTAAGACTGTTGCAGTTAGCGGATGAAATTTTACCGCAAGTTCAGATTGCTCAAAGTGATATCACGCGTATTATCCATGGGCAAACTGGTAGAATTACATTTTCTTCAGAATGCCATAGTTGTTTTGATTGGCTCATGCCGATATTAAATCAGTATCGAAACCAATATCCTGATGTTGATTTAGATTTTGCATCAGGGTTTGAAGCAAATCCTCATGAATTGCTACAAAATGGCGAATTTGATTTGTTGATTACTGCAGACCCAATTGCATTAAAAGGAGTTGAATATTTCCCAGTATTTGAATATGAATCACGACTTGTTTTATCTACAACACATCCTTTGGTACGTGCAAAAAACATTACTGTTCAAGATTTAGCTGAAGAAACGCTGATTACATTTCCAGTAGACAAACATCGTTTAGATATCATGTCGAAGTTGTTCATTCCTGCAAATATTCTTCCAAAAAATATTCGAACCACAGATCTGACCCAGATGCTGATTCAGTTAGTCGCAAGTGGGCGTGGAATCGCAGCTTTACCAGATTGGGTGGTAAACGAATATGAAACCAAAGGGTGGGTCACTTCACGTCGCCTAGATTGCGTTGCACCAGAGGGGTTAAGGCGTACTTTATATGCAGGTTTTCGAACTGAAGATAAGGAAAAAGATTATTTCGATTCATTTATAAAAAAATTAGCTAAATTTTCAGAATCAAGAAAACTCTATTACACGTAAGAAAGTTTAATCGTACTGAATAGAGTAAAGATTGAACCTCGAATGAATCTTCATATAAATAATGAGCGAACTTAAGATAAAAATTAGAGGTGGTGTTTCAAAAAGTATGCTGGCGTTAAACAAATCCGTTATTAAGGTAAAAGAAAGTCAAATCAAAGGATTTAAAATGATTTTCGAGCTTTTTAGAAAAGTTGCAACTTCTCCTAAATCCACGCCTGATTCGATGACAAATTCTACAATTGTTACCTTCAATACCGACGGTAAAAAACTTACCGATCACTTGCTTGCAACATTGAAATGCTGTGATAAAACTATCCCAA